>JAISGW010000032.1 GCA_031262895.1 Tannerella sp.
GGATGTGACCCGGCACCGGATAAATATTAGGGTACCAGGCCGAATCGGGCGCCGTCGGTCCGTCTGCCTCCACAAAGGCGGCCGTTTGCAACAAGGGCTTCTCTTCAGTTGTTCCGAAGGTAAAGGACAAAAGTCCGGCTACGGGAAACAGTAAAAGGTAAGCCGCGTAATATCGTTTGGATGTTTTCTTTTTTGTAATCATGATGATTCGCTTTTTGATGGTTCTGCAAGAAAAAGGACTGACAAGCTTCTCCGTTCCGGCGAGACCCGCCTGTCGCAACAGGCAGCCGAGGTAATCGCTTGCCGGGCAAAGGTGTCCGACAACCTGTCGGTCGGCCAGGTATTCGTGCTGTAAACGGAACGCTTGCTTGTAAAGGAAAGCAAAAGGATTGAACCACATCAACAGGCCGTTGCATTCGGCAAGCAGCAAATCGACCCAATGCCATTGGCGGACATGTGTCCGTTCGTGCTCAATGACACGGATATCGCCCAAGCTCTCCGGCAGAAGAATATACCGGAAGAAAGCACAGGCTTGTCCGCTTTTCGTGCGGACAATTCGCAGGCCTCGGCAGCCGGCTTTCCGGCCTTTCCGAATTTGTCCGAAGGTTTTCGCCATGGAACGGACAAGGCGGAATGCCCCTGCCGCCAGCCCCAGCAGATAAAGCAGCGGCAGGAGAAAGGAGACATCATTATGTCTTGTTACTCCGATTTTTACATCATAAGTTATGTTTTGAATGGTTTGCAGGGAATGATTCACGGCCTCCCTTACCGGCGGCGTCCAAAGAGGAGCCGGCATCTTAAGCATTTCTGGCGCGGCAGGAGCAAAGGAAATGAGCGGCAGGAGCCAGGACAAAAGCAAACCCGCCAACAGGTAAGCCCGATTGGCCGAAAAGAAAGTCGTCCTTTTCAGCAACCAGGCGTACGGCAGGTAAAAGGCCGCGAGGCAAAGGTTCGCTTTCAAAAGATAAGCTGCGTAATCACTCATTTTTCTTCAAGTCCCTAATTTTCTTGTCTATAAAAGCCTTCAATTCTTCCAGTTCGGATAAGCTCATCTGTTCGTTTGCAAAGAACGAGACGAAGCCGGGTGCCGAACCGTTGAAAAACTTGTCGACGAGAAACTTCAGCCGACCGCTGAAATAGGCCTTTTTCGTTACTTTCGGGTAATATTCGTTGGCTTTGCCGTAAGTGGTATAGCCGACGAAGCCCTTGTTCACCAAGATGCGGAGGAAGGTGGAGACGGTGGTGTTGGCCGGCTTCGGTTCGGGGAACTGCTCTACAATGTCTTTCAGGAAACCTTTCTTGATTTTCCACAGGTATTGCATGAGTTCTTCTTCCGCTTTTGTCAATTCTTTGCTTTCCATGCCGCAAAGTAATAACTAATATTTTAGTTTATCAACTATTCCGTTCGTTATTGCCGAGTTTTTTTTATAGCCTTGGGAGAAGTCCCAAAAAATGTTCCGAGTTTTTGTGCTCTCGGCTGAACCCTTCCGTTATCGGCGCAAGACCTTTTATGGTTTTGACAAGGCCTTGTTTCACGGCAGCAAGCCGCTGTTTCATAATTTCTCGCTAAGTTTGCGACTTGCAGCACAATATTATGAATACTTAAAATAAATCGACTATGAGACAAACCTTTTCTTCCAGCATCTTCCTGCTGGCTTGCGGCCTGAGCCTGGCAGCTCCGGGCGGGGCGCAGCAGCAGGCAAAGTTGCCTTATTGGAAAGACATCCAAACCGTAGAGGTGAACCGGGAACCGGAACGCACGGATTTCATGAGCTATCCCGACAGGCAGACGGCCTTGAGTTTCCGTTATGACGACAGTCCGTATTACGAACTCCTTAACGGAACTTGGCAGTTCTACTTCGTGAACTCCTACACGAAGCTTCCGAACGACGACATTGACCCGGCTACGGCCATCAGCGCCTGGAAAAGCATCCGCGTGCCGGGCAACTGGGAGGTGCAGGGCTACGGCGTGCCCATCTACGTCAACCAGCATTATGAATTCCAGCCCAGTCATCCGCAGCCGCCGGAATTGCCCGTAAACGACCCCGTGGGCGTTTACCACCGGCAATTCACCGTCCCGCAGAACTGGGCCGGCCGTGACGTCTATCTCTATGTGGGCGGCGCCAAAGCGGGCTTGTACGTTTATGTCAACGGCAAGCAGGTAGGATACAGCGAAGATTCTAAAAGCCCCGCCCAGTTCCTGATTAATCCTTACCTGAAAGCAGGAGAGAACGAGCTTACCTTTAAAATTTACCGCTGGGTGACCGGCTCCTATCTGGAATGCCAGGATTTCTGGCGGATGAGCGGCTTGGAGCGCGACGTCTTTCTCTGGTCGCAGCCCCGTACGGCCCTCAATGACTTCCGCGTGGTTTCTACCTTGGACAGCACTTATACCGACGGCATCTTTCGCCTGGCCGTTGACCTGAAGAACCATACGGGCGCCGAGCAGGGCATACGCATCGGCTACGCGCTCTTGGACGCCGCCGGGAAGACGGTCGCCTCCGGCACGCAAGCGCAGCAGCTCTCGCCCGAGCACCTGCAGACGGCTACCTTCGAAGCCCGTTTGCCCAAGGTGGCTACCTGGACGGCCGAGGCCCCCAATCTCTACCGCTTGCTGATGACAGTCTCCTCCGCCGAGGGCAAGACTATGGAAGTGGTTCCCTTCCATGTGGGCTTCCGCCGTTTCGAGATGCGCGGCACCCAGTTCCTTGTCAACGGGAAAGCCGTCAAGTTCAAGGGCGTGAACATGCACGAGCACAACCCCGCCACCGGCCATTACGTGGACGACGCGCTGCGCCTCAAAGACTTCAAGCTGATGAAGGAGCATAACATCAACGCCATCCGCCTCTGCCATTACCCGCGCGATCGTCGCTTTTACCAGATGTGCGACGAATACGGCTTCTACGTTTATGACGAGGCCAATATCGAATCGCACGGCATGTATTACGACCTGCGCCGCGGCGGCACGCTGGGCAACAACCCCGAGTGGCTCAAGCCCCATCTTTACCGCATCAAAAACATGTACGAACGCGGCAAGAACTATCCCTGCGTCACCTTCTGGTCGCTGGGCAACGAGGCCGGCAACGGGTATAACTTCTACGAAGCCTACCTTTGGATAAAGGCGCGTTCGGAGAAGCTGATGAACCGCCCCATCAATTACGAACGGGCGCAATGGGAATGGAACTCCGACATGTACGTGCCTCAGTATCCCAGCGCCGAGCGCCTGGCCGAATGGGGCAAACAAGGCACCGACCGCCCCGTCATGCCTTCGGAATACGCCCACGCCATGGGCAATTCCACCGGCAGTTTGAACGACCAGTGGGCAGCCATTTATAAATACCCTAACCTGCAAGGCGGGTTCATCTGGGACTGGGTGGACCAGGGCTTGGACAAAACCGACTCCCTCGGCCGCCATTTCTTTGCCTACGGCGGCGACTACGGCGTCAACGAACCCTCCGACGGCAATTTCAACTGCAACGGCCTGGTGAACCCCGACCGCAACCCGCATCCGGGTCTGGCCGAGGTGAAATACGTCTACCAGGATTTCGGCTTTGACCCCGTCAGCCTCGTCGCCGGCACTTTCCGCGTCTCGAACCGGAACTACTTCATCGGCTCCGACAAATATCGCTTCTCCTATACGGTTACAGCTAATGCCAAGGTCATACGCCAGGGTGAACTCAGCCTGCACCTCGTTCCGCAGGACAGCATCGAGGTCAGCGTCCCCGTCGGCGGCCTGAAAGCCAAGCCCGCCACGGAGTATTTCGTCAACTTCAGCGTTAACCTGCGCAAGGCCGACGGCCTCCT
>JAISGW010000072.1 GCA_031262895.1 Tannerella sp.
ACCGACATGCTCAAGAGCAAAAAGGACAGCCTTATCAATGTGGCCGAGAAACTCATCGAAGGGCTTGATGCCAAGGCTTTGCCCCTGACGAAAGCCTATATCGCCGCACACGCCAACAGCCCGTTGGCCGCACAAGTCCTTGAGGAAAACCGCTATACCCTCACGGAAGCTGACCAGCGCGAACTGCTGAATGCCGCAGGTCCTGCCTTTAAGGCCTATCCGGGCATACAGCAAATGGTAGATCACCTGGCCGTGCTTGCAAAGGTGGCCGTAGGGAAGCATTTCCTTGATATCGAAATGCCCAATCCCGATGGCAAGACGGTCAAACTTTCCGACTATGCCGGCAAAGGTAAGTTAGTGTTGCTCGACTTCTGGGCTTCCTGGTGTCCGCCCTGCCGCCGTTCCATGCCCGGCCTGCGTAAACTTTATGCCCAGTACAAGAACAAGGGCTTTGAAATCGTAGGTATTTCCTTGGACCGCAACGTAGCAGACTGGAAAAAAGGCATAGCCGACCTGCAAATCACTTGGCCGCAGATGTCGGACGTGAAATTCTGGAAGTCGGCCGGAGCCGCCCTTTACGGCGTCAACAGTATTCCGCATACCGTGCTCATCGGCAAAGACGGCACCATCGTGGCCAATAACCTGGAAGGCGATGAGTTGGCAAGCCGCGTAGCCGAACTCTTGAAGAAATAGAAGGAGGAAAGCAAGGATGAAAGCCAAGAAATTCGTCACCCGCTCGCTGCTCATATTGGCTGCCCTCGTGGCGGTAGCGGCGACGGTCGCCTATTTCGTCTTGCGGGCACAACGTCCGTGGCTGGCCTTTTTCCTGGCCTGCTGTGGAGGTGTACTTGTGTTCAACTTCCTGCTCATCCTGTACTTCGTCCACAAGAACTTCAAATAAAATAGGAGGAGGGACAGCTCTCACAGTTGCCCCTCCCTACTGAGAATCAAAAACTAACCTAATCCATCTGTGTATCTAGAACTGAAGGTTTTGGTTCACTTATTCAATCACTAAGTCTTACACCTTTACTCGTTGCAAATATCGGTCTTTCTCCTTGAATAGCCATTGACAAATGTCAAATACCTCGTTTGAAAGGCTTTTTCTTGACAAAACTCAATGTCCGGCTCTGACGCGGCTCAAGGTCTCCGGCGTCATCAACAGATAGGAAGCTATATCGGCTAAGGGTGCCCGGCGGATGACCTCGGGGGAGGTCTTCAGAAAATGCTGGTAACGTTCGGTGGCCGTTTCAAAGCGGAAGCCGTCCAAGTGGCGGGAAAGGTCAATCAGCACCTTTTCCAACATGCGGTGGTAAAGGGTGCCTATTTCCGGCATCTCCGCCATGAGCAGTCGGAACTCCTTGCGAGGGATGCCGTAAAGATCGGAAGGCTCAATGGCCTCAGCCATCAAATGAGTCGGTTGTCCGAGAAAATAACTTTCAATATTAATGAATACGTCTTCCTCGCAGGCGAAATGCTCGGTAAGTTCGCGTCCGTTCTTATAATAATATTGTCGGATCATCCCACGTTCCACATAGTACAAGCGGTCGCAGACCTCCCCGGCCCGTAAAAGCTGTCCTTTCTTTTCCACGTGCATGGGCACCAGTATGGCGGCCAAACGCTCCACGGCCGCTGCCGTGGGTGAAGCCAAATAATCCAAGCAAAGTTTGCGAGCCGCTTTCATTATCTTTTCAGTACTTGTTTCCATTTTCCATTTTTTTGACTCAATACACGGCGGCAAAAATAATATATTGGCCAAAATTGAGAAGAGAATACCCAGCCAAATCGGTTATACGGGGATACTTTTTTGACAAAAATCAATTTTGCTTCCGCATTGCTAACAAACAGGAGAGAAGGTCGACCGCTTTCAACTAAAGTTCCGCCTTACTTCCGGACGACTTCAGCTCAAATTTCAATTTTCAGTTCTTAATTTATTAGCTACCTTTGTCGCGTTTTTTAAATATCGTGTTTTGGGAAAGTTGGAAGCATATAAAATAGACCTGAAAGCCCTGCCTGAAGGCGAGCATCGGTTCGAATATCTCTTGGACGATGATTTTTTCGCCGAGGTAGACGGGCCGGAGTTGCGCAAAGGGAAGGTAAAGGTTTCGCTTGCACTTAAGAAAGGCGCGCGGATGGCAGAACTTCAGTTCCATATTGAAGGAACGGTATGCGTTCCTTGTGACCGCTGCCTGGAAGAAATGGAGGTGCCTGTCGCTTCTGACAACCGTTTGGTGTTAAAGCCCGGCAAAGAATACGCGGAAGAAAGCGATGAAATCGTGGTTATCCCTGAAGAAGAGGACGCCATCAACTTGTCGTGGTACCTTTATGAATTCGTCGCCTTAGACATCCCGATGAAACACGTTCACCCCGCAGGTCTCTGCGACCCGGAAATGAGCGAGCAGTTGCGTCTGCACGGCGTGAGGAGCGCATCCTCCGAAGAGGAGGAAAATTTCCCGGAAAGCGAGGAAAGAGAAGGAGAATTATAAACAATAAATAAAACAAATCGAAATGGCACATCCTAAAAGAAGACAAGGAAATGCACGCACAGCCAAGCGCCGTACACACGACAAGGCTGTAGTACCCACGATGGCTATCTGCCCCAACTGCGGGGCTTGGCACGTATACCACACCGTTTGCAGCGAGTGCGGTTATTATCGCGGAAAATTGGCTATAGAGAAAGAAGCGGCCGTCTGAGCATGAACGCAGTCATCACAGGCATCACGGGCTATTTGCCCGAAGACGTGCTGACCAACGCCGAGCTGGAGAAACTCGTCGACACCTCCGACGAGTGGATCCTTTCGCGCGTGGGCATATCCGAACGGCACGTGCTCAAGAAAGGCCAAGGGCTGGGGACTTCTTATATGGGCACCAAGGCTGTGGAGGCCTTGTTGGTCAAGACCGGGACCGACCCGCTTGAGGTGGATGGTTTGATTTGCGCCACGACCACCCCTGATTACTACTTTCCCACGGCTGCCTCGATGATTGCCTATAACACGGGTTGTAAGAACGCCCTGACATTCGACCTTCATTGTGCCTGTGCGGGCTTCATCTACGCCTTGGAAACGGCAGCCAATTACCTGCGTACCGGCAGGTACAAGAAGTTGATTGTCGTGGCGGGCGATACCCTGACCTCCATTACCGACTATACCGACCGTTCTACCTGCCCCCTCTTCGGCGACGGCTGCGGTGCCGTGTTGATGGAACCCTCAGAAGAGGAATTGGGCGTGATAGACGCGCTGTTGCGTACCGACGGCAGCGGCATGGAGCACCTCTACATGAAAGGTGGCGGTTCAGCTTATGGCGCCACCCACGAGACGGTAGACAAGCACATGCATTACATCTACCAAGACGGGCAGTATGTTTTTAAACGGGCCGTTACCTATATGGCCGAAGCCTCCTTGGAAGTCGTCAAACGCAACCACCTTGCCCCCGAGGACATCGCTTGGATAGTACCTCACCAGGCCAACATGCGTATCATAGAAGCTACCGCAAGGCGCCTTGGCGTGGAAGACAAGGTGCTGGTCAATATTCGTAATGTGGGCAATACCTCAGCCGGCTCCATCCCCCTTTGCCTTTGGCAGAACGAATACCGCCTGCACAAGGGTGACAACCTTATCCTCACCGCCTTCGGCGCCGGCTTCGTCTGGGGTGCCGTTTACCTCAAATGGGCCTATGACGGAAAGCCCGCAACAACATAAGTCCGGCTTTGTCAACATCGTCGGCAATCCTAACGTAGGCAAGTCGACGCTGATGAACCGCTTGGTGGGCGAACGCATTTCCATCATCACGGACAAGGCGCAGACCACCCGTCACCGTATTCTGGGCATCGTCAACACGGAGGATATGCAGGTGGTTTATTCCGATACGCCGGGTGTGTTGCATCCCAACTACAAATTGCAGGAGAGTATGCGCGAGGCTTCCGAGTCGGCCCTTTCGGATGCCGATGTCCTGCTCTATGTTACCGACGTGGTGGAAACGCCGGATAAGAACGCCGATTTTCTCGCAGAAGTGCGTAAAGAAACCTGTCCGGTACTCCTGCTGATTAATAAGGTTGACTTGCTTGAAGGCGGCCAGCCCGCTTTGGAAGCGCTGGTCGAGGAATGGGCCGCCTTGCTTCCCCAAGCCGAAATATTGCCCGTCAGCGCCCTGAAGAATTTCAACCTCGAACCATTGCGCAAGCGCATCCGCGAACTGATACCTCTTTCGCCGCCCTATTTTGACAAAGACACGCTGACCGATCGGCCGGCCCGTTTTTTCGTCACTGAAATCATCCGGGAGAAAATACTCCTCTATTACCAGAAGGAGGTGCCTTACGCCGTGGAGGTGGTCGTGGAGACCTTTGAGGAAAAGGAAAAACTTCTACGTATCAAGACTTTGCTCATCGTGGAACGGGAGTCGCAAAAAGGTATCCTCATCGGTCATGAAGGACTGGCATTGAAGAAAGTTGGTGCCATGGCGCGCCGTGATATTGAGCATTTCTTCCACAAGAAAGTTTTCCTCGAAATGTACGTCAAAGTGGAAAAGGACTGGCGCAACCGCGACAGCCTCCTTCGCCGTTTCGGCTACGAGGCCTAATTATATAATTATAAATTATGAGTTTAGTTGCCATTGTGGGGCGCCCTAATGTGGGCAAATCCACCCTTTTCAACCGCCTGACGGAAAGTCGGCAGGCCATTGTCAATGAAACGGCCGGCACCACCCGCGACCGCCAGTACGGCAAGGTCGTGTGGAACGGCCGCGAGTTCTCCCTGGTCGATACCGGTGGCTGGGTATTAGGTTCCGACGACGTTTTCGAGGAG
>JAISGW010000073.1 GCA_031262895.1 Tannerella sp.
AAGGCGGGTGCCGACTATCCACAGCACGGGCACCCCGATGGAGACAAATATCAGCGTGTCTTCCAGGAGGGAATGGCTGACGGAGAGATGGTAGTTCAGCAGGTTGCCGTTGCGGTAGGAGAGTTTTCCCGCGCGCACCTGCTCGATGATGATGGCGCTGCCGTAGGCGATGCCGACGAGGTTGGCTATCAGCCAGGGAAAGGCCGTGTCTTCCGGCAAGCCGAAGACACGCATCAGGGGGCGTAGAAAACGCGAAATGCGCGGCAAAAGGCGGTATTCGTCCAAGATGCCGTGCAGTATCAGCAGGGAGGTGACGATGAGAGCGATAGTCAAGATGAGTTTCATGGAACTCAGGAACCAAAGTTCCAGCACGCCGCGGAGCGTGGCGTCGGAAACGGCACTTGCCGTGACGCCCACGGTGCCCCAGCCGCCATGCGGCAGGACTCTGTTCAGGCAAAAGGCAATGATGAAGCTCATGCTGATGCGGAAGACGATCATTTCCCAAAAGCGCGAACCCGTCTTCGACTGTACGGAAGCCTCGACGGGCAGGTTGTGCGAGACTAAGCACATCAGCGCCAGGATAGTGGCCTCGCGCAAGCCCAATGACATGGAGGTAATCAGGGCCAATGGAGCATAGAGCGGGCAAAAGATGGAAGTCAGAAAGACGATGACCGTGCTCCCCGGCAGGCCGACCAGCGAAAAGACCGGCTCGAGGAAAGAGGAGACGCGCTCCAACAGGCCGGAGTATTGCAGCAGGCGGACGGCCAACGAAATGGGCAGGATGATTTTCAGCAACCACAGGCAGGTATGTCCGGAAGAGGGCAAGGCTCGGCGCACGCATCCGCCGATGCGTTGCAGGTTCGTTTTTGTTTCCGATGGCATTTGCGTCAGCTCCTATCTTTTCATCACGCGGTCCATCTCGCGTTTGTCGTCGCGTTCGCGCAGGCTCTGCCTCTTATCGTATTCCTTCTTTCCTTTGGCGATGGCCACGACTAACTTGGCCAAGCCCTTGTCGCTGATGAACATTCTGACGGGAATAAGGGTGAAGCCGCTGTTTTTGGCCGCCTCGTCAAGCTTGTGCAGTTCGCGCCGGTTGAGCAGCAGCTTGCGGTCGCGCCGCGCCGAATGGTTGTTGTAGGTACCGTAAAAGTATTCGGCGATATACATGTTCTTTACCCACAATTCGCCCCGTTCCATCAGGCAGAAAGTATCGACAAGGCTGGCCTTTCCCAAGCGGATGGACTTGATTTCGGTGCCCGTCAGCACGATGCCCGCCGTGAAGGTCTCGACCAGTTCATAATCGAAGGTCGCCCGCTTGTTCTTTATCTGGATGTTGCTTGCTAATTTCATATCGGATGCTTTTTGTCAAACCCGAAAGCCGGGCATAAGGAAATACAGGAACTTGTCAATCAGTCCGGGCAGGAAGATGATGAGTGCCGAAGTGGCGATGGTGAAGGCCGTGCGTCTCGTCCAGTTCCATTTCCAGGGCGTCTCGTCTATGCCCATATACGTGCCCGCCCCGGCGTAAACGATGAAGGGGGTATAAAGTACGAAGATATAAAGGAAGAAGAAGTCGCCCGAAGGAAGCAGACCGAGCACAATCATCAGCACGTAGACCAATGAAGAGGCATAGCCCATGAAACGCTGGCAAAGCGGCAAGTCCGATTTCCCGCCAAAGGGGCCTGACAGCAGGCGGTCGAGGATATATGCGCCCAAGTAAAAGCTGCACAAGGAAGAAAGCAGGGCTTTGATGGCCAGACGCAGGGCCTTTTCTATGGAGAACACCCTGTCGGCGAAAAAGACGCCCACGAAGGCGGCCAGGGTAAGCATGCCGATGAGGGGAAAAAGGTAACGCGAGAGAAAACGCTCCTGGTCGGCCTCCTCCCCGGCTAAACGGTTCCAGGCCTTCTCCGGCTTGGAAATCAGTTCCACGATTTGTTTGAACAACTCCTTATACATCTTGCTTCATATTGGGCCTGCAAAAATAATGCTTTTTGAAAGTGTTTCCGCAGGCTTCAGAATGGGTAGGTATAAAAAAGGAATGGTTGTCATCACGACAACCAATCTTCATTGCTAACCTTAAATCTAAATACCATGAAAAACACAGTGCAAAGATAGAGGACTTATGTTATACAACATAACATTGGGACAAGAAAATGCCGCTGTTTAACCTTGTTTAACCGTTTTGGGGCTTCCACCGTCCTTACTAAAGGTATTTTCACTGATATGCTCCTTCAAATAGGACATCAGCCGCTCAAAAGAGGTATCCTTGAGCAGCACTTTCTTGTCCTTGTCGAGCAGATAAATCGTAGGGCTGGCCTTCAGGTCATACACTTCATCGGAAAGGATGCGTTGCTTTTTGTCGTAAGCCACCGTCCAATCCTTGCCCATGGCGGAGAGGTGTTCCTTCCAGGCGGCAAAGTCGTTTTCCGCGTCAACAGCCAGCAGGGCCAGCCGTTTCGAGTGCAGCATGGCTTCCAAGTCGGAAGAACCCATCATCTGGCCGATGACCTCGCGACAATGTTCGCAGTCCGGGTTGTAAAAGAAAAGTATCGTGTAGGGGCTTTTCAACCCGTACAAGCGGCCTTCGCGCCCGTCGGCAGTCAGGTAGGAGAAATCCGTAGCCGCATGGCCGAGGCGGTTTTTTTGCGCCAGGGCCAGCAAGGCCGCCGTACGGGTCTTCTCCTTAACCAAGGGGGAATCCATGGCTTGCTCCAGCACGGGTATGTAGTATTCCTCGTTCCGCATTGGAGAATTGGGGTCGTGAAGGTACTTTTCGTACATGTCGAGGAAGTAAAAGTACACGGAATCGGCCGCTTCCGCCTTCCCCAGCATCGTCTTGATGGAAGCAAAAGCCACATCTTCCGTGGTATAGGGCAAGACGTCAATATAATCCACCAAGGCACTTTCCGTCGACTCGGAGAGATTGGCGGCCGTCGTGTCGGAGAAGTTGAAATTGTCCCAATAATGGGTGACCAGATACTTGGCCCGCTCCTCCGGCGTGGTGTAAACTTTAGGGATGTCTATCATCTTAAACTTGTGCGCGCTTTGTGCGACTGCCGCTTTGACGGGCTTGTTGCCCGCTTGTCCGCTACAACCAAAGACGCCCAAGGAGAGGAGGGCGAAAACGAGGAGGGGAACAGGATGTTTCATACTTTTCATACGATTATATTTTGACACGTTTATAGTTCTTACAATCCATTTCCGCCGCAAAGGTACGATTTTACAATTTCACTTTATCTTTTGATTGGAGCATAGAGGATATAATTGTTGTCGTTCTCAGAGATGCCGTCTTTGAGCCGGGTCAATTTTTCGCGCTGGGCCTGGCTTAGCTTGCCTGTGGCGAGAGCCTTGTCCAAAGCGTCGGCCAAATCGCCCGGGTCCATGTTCTGCACGAAGTAACCGTTGCGGAAAGAATAAGTCGGATAAGGCACCGCCATATTACCCAAATAATCATTCACCAGATGGAAGAATCCGCCACGGCAAGTCCTTTTATCCACGAGGTAGAACCTTGTGTTTTGTGTCGTGGTCTCCTTTGCATTCAACTTCTTTGGTTCTGAAATGTCGCCCATGTAATAGTTCCCGTACTCCGCATAGCCGTGGATAGAAGGTGTCCGGTCGCCGAAATCAAGTGTGAACAGCGGTATTAAAACATTCCTTTCCGTATTATACCTATATAAGGTATCCTTCCGCGGCGCAAAGGTGAAGACCGTGAAGTCATAGCCCTCGGCAGAGGGGAAGGCCGACAGCTCGTTGCTGAAGTCGGGAGTGATGGACAGGGAACCCGGCGCGACGGACTTCAAAAGCTTACCGCCGAAGGTTTGTTGCCAAACTAAGGCCTTGGCACCGGTGAAAGGCAGCACGGAAACGATGAGCTTGCCGGTTTTGCTGTCGGCCCAGAACCGTCCTTTAGGCGAAGGGTAGCAAAGGGGAATGGCGCGTTGGAACTTCCCTTTCAAATCGTAAACCAGCAGATTCTTGCTTTGCCAGGGCAGGAGGTAGATGTGGCCGGCCGCCTCGTCGATTTGCTGGTCGTAAATCAGGCGGTACTCGCCGGGGCCTTGCCCGATGGCGCCCACGTTGCCGATGAAACGGCCATCCTTCCGGCTAAAGAGCTTGCAAGGCTGGCCACTTTCTGCCGAGACAAGGACGTAGTGCTCACTGATGACGGTCGCCGAGTTTTTGACCAAGGCTGCGGAAGCGGGATCCAGCTTTAAGATTTGCAGTTCGCCGGTGATGGCACTCAGGGAGATGGTCAGCTCCCCGCCCTCGAGCGAGTTGAGTTTGCACACGGTCAGATTACCGGACTTTTGAGCCACGACTTTGGCTTTATCCAAAGAATTTTGGGCCGTTACGGTCAAAGGCAGCAGGCCTGCCAGGACAAAGCCCAAGAGCAGGACTAATTTTAACATGTTCTTCTTGTTTGTGTTCATGATGCTATTTATTTATGATTCGCAAAAGTAGGACATTCGCCCGCAAAAGTGCCGAGTTTCCATAAAATAAGTGCCGAGTTTTTGTAAAAACTCGGCACTTATTTTATGGAAAAACCAAGGGCTTATTTGCTCTTGTTCATTTCGGCCTCGATTTCATTGAACTTGTCGTTCATGTTCAAGTTATAATAGATGCCGCGCAGGGCCGTCAGGCATTCGCGGTCGTCAGGCTTGAGCTGGTGTACCTTTTCGAAATAAGGCAGGGCCTGGCGGAAGATGTCTTTAGCCTTGGCCACCTCTACCTTGTACTTGTTCTGGTCCTGGATAGCGTTGGCCTCGTTTTGCTGGTTGATGGCCCGGTTATAATACACACGACCCAAATCGGAAAGGGCGTCGGTATTGTCGGGGGCAATTTCTACGGCCTTCTTGAAAGCGGCTTCGGCATTCGTCATGTCTTTGCTGTTTTCATAGACACGGCCGAGCACATCCTGAAGCTGGACATTGTTCGGCTCGTTCTGGATAGCCGTTTG
>JAISGW010000075.1 GCA_031262895.1 Tannerella sp.
CGTCTTCCGCAGAACTTGCCCGCGAATTTCAACCTGCTCTCCTCCATCATCACGCCGCCTAAGGGCGGACGGTTGAGCCTTATAGGTAGCGGGAAGAATAGCTACCTGATTTACCAGAGCGACGGGGTAGGCAAGCTCACGCAGCAGGTCGATTCCTTCACCTACGGTCTCACCCTCTTCAACCCGGTCAGCCAGCAAAACGAAGTTTATCGCGCCACCGATTATATATATGTATTGAAAGATACCCACCATGCCACGGTATGCCGGGGCAAAGCCTACACCTTTGCCTTGGATGCCAAACCGGTCGGCACCACATTCCAATGGACAAAGAGCGACGGCAGCAGCCCCTTCACCGGAACAGGAGTCAGCTTGTCGAACGTGACCGACACGGTTGGTTACTGGGTAAAGCCCGTCGTACCGAATGCGGCAACCTTGTATGGAGGCGACTTCCCCGCAGGCAAGCTCACCCTTTGGGTGGCCGACCAACCCGGCACGGACGGCATGTTATGGACCGGCCTTTTCAACAACGACTGGCAGCATCCACAGAATTGGGTGCAACGCCACGGAACAGGCAATTCCGCTTACGAGGCGCCTGTACATTGGGCGCCTACCGGTTGCGTTAACGTGGAAATCCCCGGCGACGCGCCAAATTTCCCGGAATTGAACGACGCGGACGCGCCCAGTTGCGAACGCATCCAAATGGACGACCGAGCTTTGTTGAAGAATCCGCACGCGTTGACTTATGATTCCGCACGGGTGGAATTCAAACTCAAGCCTTCCGAACGGGATCGCTATCTGATGTGGTCGGCACCCTTAAGGAACATGGTGGCGGGCGACTACCATTTTAACGAGCCTGCTACCGACAAGCCGGAATGGGGCGACTTCCAAATTGACCTCTTCCAACTCAGCAATGAGGCCAATACCTTTGCCATTTCACAAGGAGCGGTGGGCACAGGACTGCCGTTGGGCCAGGCCTTCAACCTAAAAATGACGACGACTTCCCAAAATACCGACAGCGTACTTTGGTTTCCGAAGCCGAACACGCAGTATATCGGCGTGGATAACGACCAAATTTCCTTTACCGGCACCACCAAACGCGTGGATGCCGCCCGTTTCATCACCGATGCCATGCAGCCGACCGGCAACGGGATGTTCCGCGAACCCGTGAAAGGTGACTTCAACGGGGCGACCTTGCTGCAAGTGGTGAATCCTTACTTCGCCTATTTGAACTTCGCCGCCTTCTATCAGGCCAACAAAGATTCCATAGCGAACGGTTATTATGTTTGGGACGGGAAGCCCGACGACGGTTTCGTAGGCGTGCTGGCCGGCCCGAACGGACGCTATCTCATCACCGCCCCAACCTCAAGCCTCCTCTCCAATCCCGGGGACATTCCGCCCCTGCAATCCTTCATCGTGGCCAAGAACACGGCCATAGGAGCGCAGACGGTGAACGGCCTGAGCCTCTCGCCGGATATGACGAGCACCACACCCTCGGCTTCCTATACGCTGCGGGCGGCAAACGTGCTTACCGGCGGTCTGCTGCAAATCCAACTGACGGAAGGCTCGGCTTCAGCCTCGGCCGCCTTAGTCTATGACCTGGCCGCCTCGCCAGGTTCCGACAGCAACGACCTGCCCGCCCTCACCTCCGAAGCCATGCCTTTGGCGCTCTCTACGCTGAACAGCGAAAAGAAACCGCTGCTGATGAACAGTTCGAACGACTTCGCCGCCTCGACTATCCCGCTCTCTTTGAACGTGAAGAACGCAGGGCAGGTGATGCTGACCTTCAGCGGCCTGAAGAACTTTGGCTACACCGTTTACTTAGACGATAGCCAGACCGGCAAGGAAATGAAGCTGACGCCTTCGGATAACATCTACTCCTTCACCAAGGGCAGTTCGGATGCCGCCCTGATAAACGGGCGATTCAGCCTGCGCATGGTTTATACCGGAACAGGCATCACTACGGGGACGGAAGGAGCGGACAATAGTTCCCTGCATGCCGCCGACGACAATGGCAGCTTGCAAATCAGTGGCCTGCATCCCGGCACGATGCTTTACATCTATAATATAAAGGGCCAATTGCTCTACCAACAAAAGATGGACAATGTTCAATTTTCCATGCTCAATTCACAATTAGGAAAGGGCATTTATCTCCTTTCCAACGACGGCCGTTCCGTCAAAGTTTCACTTTGAAAAATGGGAAGATAAATATAGGGCGCAGCCACGGCGGCTGCGCCCTATATTTATTTTGTCCTATCTTTGCGGGACAAAGCAAGACCAACGGATGAACACGGAATTTTTTATTGCACGCCATATTTACACCCACAAGGAAGCCGACGGACGCAAAAAAATGCCTGCGGCCGTACGGGTGGCCGTGGCGGGCATCGCCCTCGGTTTAGCCGTGATGATACTTTCCGTAGCCATCATCTCGGGCTTCAAGAAAGAAGTACGCGCCAAGGTTATCGGCTTCGGCGCACATGTACAAATCAGCAATTTCGATAACAACGCCTCTTACGAACCTTCACCTATCATAGCCAACGACAGCCTATTGCAAGTCATCCGCGGGGTGGAAGGCGTCCGCCACGTGGAGGCCTTCGTCACAAAGCCCGGCATTCTGAAAACCGACTCCGACTATCAGGGCATCGTGCTCAAAGGTGTAGGCGAGGATTTTGACTGGAGCTTCTTCCGAAGTAACCTCAAAGCGGGACATTTACCCCGATTCCGTTCCGATTCCATCAGTACGCAGGCACTCATCTCCCGTTATCTTTCCAATTTGCTGGGTTTAAAAACCGGCGACGCCTTCCTCGCCTATTTTGTTAGCGGCAAAGAACATGTGCGGGCCAGACGCTTCACCGTCAGCGGCATCTACGAAACAGGCTTCATCGACTACGACCGGCTCTTTGTGTTATGCGACATCCAACAGGTCCGACGCCTGAACGGCTGGAGCCGGCAAGAAGTGGGCGGACTGGAAATCCAGGCTGACGGCTACGAACAGATGGACAAATTGAGCGACCGCCTTTACCAGGCCGTGGGCGACCGGCCCGACGCCAAGGGAAACTTGCTTTACGTGCGTTCTGCCCGAGATTTGAACCCGATGATATTCAGTTGGCTGGACGTGCTCGACACCAACGTGGCCGTTATCCTCGTCCTCATGCTGGCCGTGGCCGGCTTCACCATGATTTCCGGCCTGCTCATCATCATCCTCGAACGGATACAAATGATAGGCATCCTCAAGGCCATGGGCGAGACGAACGCCCGCATCCGGAAAATATTCCTTTACGTAGCCTTCTTCCTTATCGGGAAAGGCATGCTCTGGGGCAACCTTATCGGCGTCGTACTCTGTCTCATACAACACGAACTCCATATAGTAAAGATGGACGCCGCCACCTATTACCTGAACGCCGTACCGATAGATCTGCACATAAGCGCCCTGCTCCTGCTGAACATAGGCGCCCTGGCCGGTTCGTTACTCATGATGATTGCCCCTTCGCATATCGTCACAACCATACATCCGGCCAAGACGATCCGCTTCGAATAGTTCACACGGCGAGCCTCGTCACCGAACAATTTTCCACCCGACTTTGGATAAGGGTTCAAATTATTGTAGTTTTGCCGCCCGTTGAAACAGTTGATTAATATGAAAGGCATTGTTTTGGCCGGCGGTTCCGGCACACGTCTGTACCCAATTACCAAGGGCGTATCGAAGCAGCTCCTGCCTATCTATGACAAGCCGATGGTCTACTATCCCATCTCCGTCCTGATGTTGGCCGGCATCCGCGACATCCTCCTGATTTCCACCCCTTACGATTTGCCCGCTTTCCGCCACCTGCTGGGTGACGGCAGCGATTGGGGACTTCGCTTCAGCTATGCGGAGCAGCCCAGCCCTGACGGCTTGGCACAAGCCTTCCTCATCGGCGACCGATTCATCGGGGAAGATGCGGTCTGCCTCGTCTTGGGCGATAACATCTTTTACGGGCAAAGCTTCACGGCCATGTTGCAACAGGCCGTCAAACAAACGGAAGAGGGATGGGCTACCGTGTTCGGCTATTGGGTGAACGACCCCGAGCGCTACGGCGTGGCGGCCTTCGACGAAGAAGGTCGCGTGACCGGCATAGAAGAAAAACCCACACATCCGCTTTCCCATTACGCGGTGACCGGCTTGTACTTCTACCCGAACCGCGTGGTCGACATTGCCCGCCAAGTACGCCCTTCCCAAAGAGGCGAACTGGAAATCACTTCCGTCAACCAGGCCTTCCTCCAAGAAAAGCAGCTCCGTGTGCAACTCCTCGGACGCGGCTTCACCTGGTTAGACACGGGCACACACGACTCCCTGGCCGAAGCCTCCAATTTCGTACAAGTCATAGAGAACCGGCAAGGCTTGCAGGTAGCCTGCCCCGAAGAGATAGCCTATAGGAACAACTGGATAGACGAAGACAAACTCCGACAAATCATTTACCCTATGCGGAAAAACCAATATGGGCAATACCTGCAACGTCTGCTGGATCAAAAAAATTGAACAAAAACTGATAATGGAAAAGAACGCGCGCATTTATGTGGCCGGGCACAGAGGCCTGGTCGGTTCCGCCATTCTCGCGAACCTGCGCAGCAAAGGATACACCAACTTCCTGCTGCGTAGCCATACCGAGTTAGACTTGATTAAGCAAGCCGACGTGGAAGCTTTCTTCCGCAGCGAGCGGCCGGAATATGTCTTCCTTGCGGCCGCTTATGTGGGTGGCATACAAGCCAATTCGGTCTACCGGGCCGATTTTATCTACCGCAATCTGATGATACAAAACAATGTCATCCATGCAGCTTGGGAATACGGCGTGAAGAAACTGCTCTTTCTGGGCAGCACCTGCATCTATCCGCGCGAGGCGCCGCAGCCCATGCGCGAAGATTGCCTGCTCACTTCGCCGCTCGAATACACCAATGAACCTTATGCCGTCGCCAAGATTGCCGGCATGAAGATGTGTGAAAGTTTCGACCTGCAATACGGCTGCAACTTTATCGCCGTCATGCCGACCAACCTCTACGGCCCGAACGACAACTTCCATCTGGAGAACTCGCACGTGCTGCCGGCCATGCTGCGCAAGATACATTTGGCCCATTGCTTAGAAAAAGAGGACTGGACGGCCCTGCGTGCCGACCTCGACGCCAGGCCGGTGGAAGGAATCGACGGAAAAGCCTCCGAAGAAGCCCTGCGCACACTGCTCGCCCGTTACGGCATCCGCGGCGAGGCCGTCAGCCTCTGGGGCACGGGAAAGCCGCTGCGCGAATTTCTCTGGAGCGAAGAGATGGCCGACGCCTCCGTCTTCGTCATGGAAAAAGTCGACTTCGACGACCTCCGCCCCGCAAAAGGAGAAGTGCGCAATACACATATTAATATAGGTACGGGCGAGGAGGTCTCCATCGCTCAGGCCGCCCGTCTGATTGCCTCCGTTGTAGGCTATGGCGGGGAAATCCGCTTCGACGCGGGCAAGCCCGACGGCACCCTGCGCAAACGCTGCGACGTCAGCCGCCTGCATGCGCTCGGCTGGAAGCATTCCATAGAACTGGACGAAGGCGTCGCACGACTGTACGCCTGGTATCTGAACGACATCCCTAACAAGACAAGCAAATGAGCAAGACTGCATTGATTACCGGCATCACCGGGCAGGACGGCGCCTACTTGGCCGAATATCTGATAAAGAAAGGCTACACGGTGCACGGCCTCAAACGGCGCTCCTCCCTGTTCAACACGGAGCGCATAGACCACCTTTACCAAGACCCCCATGTGGAAAACCGAAACCTTATCCTCCACTACGGAGATTTGACGGACAGCCTAAACCTGACACGTGTCATCTGCGAGACGCAGCCCGACGAGATTTACAACCTCGCTGCCATGAGCCATGTCAAGGTGAGCTTTGACACGCCCGAATATACGGCCAATGCCGACGGGCTGGGCGTGCTCCGCATCCTCGAAGCCGTGCGCCTGCTGGGCTTGACGAAAAAGACCCGCATCTACCAGGCTTCCACCTCCGAGCTGTACGGCTTAGTGCAGGAAGTACCGCAAAAGGAAACGACCCCCTTCTACCCCCGTAGCCCTTACGCCGTGGCCAAGCTCTACGGCTACTGGATTATCGTGAATTACCGCGAAGCCTACGGCATGCACGCCTCCAACGGCATCCTCTTCAACCACGAGTCACCCCTGCGCGGCGAGACCTTCGTCACCCGCAAGGTCACCCGTGCCATCGCCCGCATTGCCCTCGGCATGCAGGACAAAGTCTATATGGGCAACCTCTCCGCCAAACGCGACTGGGGTCACGCCAAAGATTACGTCCGCGCCATGCACCTCATCCTGCAGCAGGACAAGCCCGACGACTACGTGATTGCCTCCGGCGTGACGACGAGCATACGCGAATTCATCCTCCGCGCCTTCCGCGAAATCGGCGCCGAACTGCGCTTCCAAGGCAGCGGTATCAACGAAACCGGCTTGCTTGATGCGGTCGACGACAAGGTTTTTTCCCAAAAAATAGGCCCGGAATACTTGGACGCTTTCCGGAAGAAAATAGGCCGTGAACTCGTGGGAATAGACGCCAATTATTTCCGCCCTACCGAGGTGGATTTGCTTATCGGCAACGCCGACAAGGCACGTAAAAAGCTCGGATGGGAACCTGAATATACGCTGCAAACCCTGATTGAAGACATGATGCAATCCGATATCAAACTCATGAAAAAGGATTCTTACCTCAAACAGGGAGGCTACCACGTGCTGAATTACTTCGAATGAAAATAAAGACGAAATCATTATCCAACAAAAGAAATAAAGTTTACTTTTGCCGTTGATTTGGCCGTTAGAAGAAAGAACATAGAATGTTTAATAGATATAGTTGATTGAGTATGAAAACGAAAAT
>JAISGW010000085.1 GCA_031262895.1 Tannerella sp.
GCCGGCGAGTTGACAGGCACGAAACCTACCCCCCTGCCTCCGAATTGCTGCTGCAAGGCTTGGCGGAAATCGGCCACGAGTATGTCGCCCTCAATGAAGGAATCGCCCAGAAAGGCAATGCGTACCGGCCGTCGACGGCTTGCCCGCAAGGCAAGGAAGAAACGTTCCAAGGCTTTTCGGTGCGGCGTATAATCTTCTATATGGGCGCCAGTAGAATCGGCGCCAGGCGGTAAGTACAGCCCTTTGGCAAGGGAATCGCGGCGGGCTTCGGCCAGGAGCGGTAGGGAATCCGTACGGAGGCTGTCTGCCTTTTCTTCGTCGGCAAGACCTTCGCGCAGGGAATCCATGGCTTGATTGCCGACCGGCTTGCGCAGGTCGGCTAACCAATCCATCTTCTTTATTTTAAACCCACCTATTTGCCCCGGCAAGGCGTAAAAGAAGATGCCGATGAGCAATACGATAAGCAAAAGCAGGAATAAACGTGTAAAATTGTCTTGAATTTTCTTCATTTCTTTTCTTCCAGAAGGGTGCCTTTCAGATTGGCATCCTTCAAGTTGGCGTTTTTAATATTGGCGTTTTCAAGCATGGCGTTCTCCAAATTGGCGCCCACTAAATTGGCGCCGTTCAAGTTGGCACCGGTAAGATTGGCGTTTGACAAATCAGCCTTTTCCAAATTGGCCCAGACGAGGTTGGCCCATTGCAGGCTGGCGTCTTGGAAATGGGCCGAGGCCGCGTAGGCCCGTTCCATGTCGGCTTCGTTCAAGTTGGCGCCGGCGAAATTGCAGTCGTTCATGAAGGCGTTCACCAGGGATACTTCGCTGAGGTTGGCCTTTTCCAGGTTGGCGCCACGTAGCTGCGCCTGGTCCATCTGGGCTTTGCTCAAATTCGCCTCCGTCAAATCGGCCCGCTCCAAATTGGCCGAGGCTAAGAGGGAACCGGAAAGGTTGGCGCGCGTGAGCAACGTTTGGCCAAGTTTGGCGCCGGTCAAATTGGTCTTTTCGAAATTGGCGTCAACCGCTCGGGCATTGCTCAAGTCGGCCCTTTCCAAGTTGGAGCGCTCGAATTGCGCCTTCTCCAAGTCGGCGCCCGTGAGCAGGGCTTCGGTTAGGGTGGCCCTGTCGACCTGTGCCGAGCGGAGGTCGGCGACGCTCATGATGGCCTGTTTGAGATTGGCGCGCGTGAGGATGGCTTCCTTGAGCAAGGCGGTCGACAAGTCCGCAGCCCGCAAGCTTGCTTTCACTAAGCGGGCGGCACTCAGGTCGGCTTGCCGCAGGTCGGCCTCGTCAAGATTGGCGTCTTCCAAATTGGCCTTGTCTAATTCGATGCCCTGCAGCATGGCGCCGCCGAGGTGGCTTCCCAGCAGGTCAGTGCCGGAAAGGGAGGTGTCATGGAGCCGGGCTTTTTCCAGATGGATATGTTCCAGCTTAGCGCCGGTTAATGAGACTTCCTCCAATTCCGCCCCGGAGAGGTCGGCTTCGGAGAGGTCGGCATGTTCCAAGTTCGTCGTTTTGAATTTGACCCGGCATAATTGGGCGTTCATCAGTTTGGCGCCGGAGAAATTTGTCCGTTCCAAATCGGCTTCGGAAAGCTTGGCACCGATCAGATCGGCGCCGGAGAAGTTAGCCTCCGTCAAATGAGCCTTTTCCAACTTGGCACCGGGGAAAGCGGCTTCCGAGAAATCGGCCCCTGCAAGGTCTGCCCCGCTTAAGTCGGCAGCAGTAAGACGGGCACCCCGCAAGCGGGCTTTCCGCAGGCAAGCCCGCTGCGCAGAGGCGTTTTCCAGGCTAAACTTCTCCCCTTTCAGACCGGAGAGGTCGGCCTTATCCAAATTGGCCCTGTTGGCGGAGAAGCCGTTGCATTCAGCCTCCCGCAGCGTAGCATCCGTTAGGGAAGCCTCGTCTAAAACGGCATGTTGCCAATAAGTCTTGTCTAGTTTGGCACCGGAGAAATTTGTCCGGTTGAAATCCGCTTCCTTGAAGGAAGCCTGCCTGAGGTCGGCGCCTTTGAAATTGGCCTCTTCGGCCTGCAAGCCGGTAAAGGAAGCTTCCGGCATGGAGGCGTCGGCCAACGAAGTCTTTCCCCACGCGACTTCTTCCCAGACAGAAGACGGGGCGGAGAGACCTTCCAAATTCACCTTGTCCATACGAAGATGGGAAAAATGTACGCCTTGAAGGTTCAAGCGGTGCAAGTCACAAGCCTCCATCCCCTTCGGTGCCTCTTTGCTAAACAGAAGTTGCATCATGCTTGGCAATTCGTCGGTATCCCAATCGGCATAATCAGGGCGGTTGGTCAGCGTGCGCAGGTGGTAGCAGAGCAGTTCGCGTACGGTCTTCCCGTATTTTTCCCGCTGCTCTGTTGCCAGCAGGCATAAATTGCGTACACCACCCATGCGTACACTGGCGTCAGGTCGGCCAAGAAGTTCCACCGACTGCGTATAACAAGCATCTTGCCGGGCCAATTCCTCGCTTTTCAACTGCGCCTCCTTCAATACGGCCAGCATTCGGTCGGACGCCAGTTTCTTGCGTGAAAGGGCGACTTGCCAAATGAGGAACAAGACGAGGAAAAGCGCTATCCATAGAAGGTAAAGGTCTCGGATTTGACTCAGTCCCGACAAGCGGAGGTAGTCGTTTACACTGAGGTGGGTAAAACTGCCCAAGGCAAGCAACACGAAGGGAGCCAGGAACAAAAGCAGTAAGAGGATGAGTACCCCATACTTTTGCCTGAAATTTCCTTTTCCTTTTTCTTTCATACTTGTTTTCAAAACCCTGCAAAAGTAATGCTATTCAAGGACATTGGAAAAAAGCCGCCCCTGACCTCGCGGCGGGGGACGGCATTCAAAAAGAATTTAGTCATGTAAAACTAAACAAGAGTTTTCCTTATTTCCAAACTTCGTTTTGGTGTAAGACGCCTTGCATGACGTTGATTTCCGTTTGTGGAATCGGCATCATCACCCAATTGGCGTTATAGCTTGAGGTGGCGAATTTGAGGAGATACTTCTTCTCAAAATTCAGATAGCTGGTCAGTTCTTCGCCTACGATGCCCCAACGGGCGAGGTCGTACCACTGGTGTCCTTCGAGCGACATTTCGAGTTTGCGTTCGAAACGCAGTGCCTGCATGGCCTTATCGGCCGAGGAGAACTGGTCGGCGGTGTATAGGCCGATGCGGTAGTTGGCGGCCGCATTCTTGTCGGTCTTGCCGTTGACCAAGTCGTCGAGCACGTAATTGGAGGCAATCTCGTCAACTGTGCCCATGGTTGGGATTTCGGCGGCATGCACGTAGGCATTGGCGGCACGGGCACGCACTTCGTTGATGGGTTCCATGGCGGCTTTGTAGTCGCCGGTTTCTATCAGCGCTTCGGCATACCAGAGCAGTACATCGGCAAAGCGTATGTAATGGAAGTTCTTCGCCGTAGAGCCGGCCGAGGTAGAAACGCGGTAGGTACCGGCATCAGAGAATTTGCCGATGTTCTTTTTGTTGAAATAGGGGCCGTCGTTGGCCGGCTCGCGAATCCATTCGGTAGTGGGGAAGCCGTAGTCATAGTAAGGTATGTCGAAACGCCCTATGGCAAAGTCCAGACGCGGGTCGGTGTAAACCGTGAGGTCGGTCGAGACGTTGTTGCCGTTGATAGTGCTCAGGGTCGGCTTCTGCTGGTAAGATTTGTCGAGCAGCGGCAATCCCTTATCGTCTACGATGAAAGAGTTGGCCATCTCGTAGGAAGGCAGGTAGAACCCCCAGCCGTTGTTGCCCGTACCAGCGCGGGGTGCAATGTGCGGGCCGCCGTCAATGGTGTTGCTGTTGGTTTCCGTACCGTCGATGGAAGCTTGCATGTCGAAGACAGACTCGCCCGTCCAGTCGCTTTCGCCTGCGGTATAAAGTTCCTCGTAATTGTCGGCCAGTTTGTACTTGTTCCCCTGGCTGTCCGTGCCGTTGGCGATGATGTCTTCCAAGCGGGTCCTAACGTCTTTCCAGAGTTCAGTCTTTCCGGCTCCGTTGCCTCCGTTGTAGGGGGAAGCCTGGAACATCTCCACCTTGGCCAGGAGGGCGTCGGCCGCCCATTTGTTGGCCTTGCTGTAATCGGTCGACCACTTCTCCGGCAGGTTGTCGACGGCATATTGCAGGTCGGCTTCAATCTTATCCCAGATGTAAATGTAGTTGCCCGAATCGTCCACGTTCGAAATCATGGGGTTCACAGAGGCGGCTTCAGCCACTTCGTCCACATAGGGCACGGCGGCTCCGAAGAGTTTCACTACCTCGAAGGTATAAAGGGCGCGGAGGAAACGGCACTGGGCTATCAGCTCGGTGTAATAATCCTTCTGCTCACCTTGTATGGCCGAGAGCTGGTCTTTAATGCCTGCCGCCAAGTTCATCAAGTTGTTGACCCGGTAAACGCCGTCGTACATGTGCGACCATTTTGTCTGCAGGTAGGTGTTGTCCGTCGTGATAAGGTAGGTCTCCAAGTTGGTAAAGGGGGGCTGGTCACTGGAAGAGCTACCCTTGTTGGCTTCCCCGCCCATGATGTCACCATAGACGTAGTTGCTCAACGTGGAGCGGAAATAGGAGTCGTCGTTGTCACGGCAGAGCAACTTGGCATAGATGTCGGTAAGTACCATTTCCACGCCGTCTTGGGTTGAAAGGGTTTCGCTGTTGACGGAACCCGCCGGGGTCACGTTCAGGAAATCGCCTGAGCAAGAGGGCAGCCCCATGGACAGGGCGGCCAACAAAACGATACTGCTTGCTATCTTTTTCATATTGCTATTTCTTTTATTCATTAAACAGAGAATTAGAAGGACACGTTCACGCCGAAGTTGTACATGCGCGGCATACCATAGGTGCCCATGTCGATGCCTTTGTCACGGTCGTAGTTGCCGTCATCCATGCGGACTTCGGGATCAAGGCCGCTGTAGCCGGTAATCGTGAAGAGGTTCATCACCTGGGCATAGACGCGCAGGCGTGAAAGTCCGAGGAATTTCACCCATTTTCTGGGCAGGTTGTAGCCGACGGAAAGGTTTTGCATACGCAGGTAGGAGCCGTCTTCTACGTATTTGGAATGCGAGCAGGTGGCATCTTCGCCGGTGGAGAGGCCGGTCCACATGGACAGGTCGCCGTTCGGATTCGAAGGACTCCAAGACCTGGTGGCGCGCTCTTTCAAGATATTACTGTTGAGCTGGCCGTACATGGCAAAGACTTCATAGTATTTGAAAATGTCATTGCCCACAGAAGCATAGAGGAAACTGGAAAGGTCGAAGTTCCCGTAGCTGAGCTGTATGTTAATGCCGCCCGTAAAATTGGGATGCGGATTGCCGATGGCCGTCACGTCTTGCGAGTCGATTTTACCGTCATCGTTCACATCCTTGAAGATATAATGGCCAAGGTTGCTGGCCACGGTGGTATTGCCCGAGAAGGGAACGACAGTTTGGCCTTTGCTGTCCTTGTAGTTCAGAATGTCATCCTGGTTTTTGTAGATGCCGATGACTTTATAACCGTAGAACATGCCGATAGGTTGTCCGGGCGTGGTCAGGCTGATGTAGTTGCTGAAACGGTTATTGAACACCTGGATGTCGGCGCCGCCCAGATTGAGCACCTTGTTACGGTAAGTGG
>JAISGW010000203.1 GCA_031262895.1 Tannerella sp.
AAATGTGATAACAAATTATGAATTATGAGATATTGAGATCGCTGGTTGTGGCTTCCGACCGCCCGGAAATGCCCTCAAGACTTCTGGTTGTGGCTTCCGACCGCCCGGAAATGCCCTCAAGACTTCTGATTGCGACTTCCGGCCGTTCGGAAATGCCCTCAAGACTTCTGATTGTGGCTTTCGAACGTTCGTGAATGCCCTCAAGACTTCCGGTTGCGACTTCCGACCGATTTTTCCCCCTCTCCTTTGGAGAGGGGGTAGGGGGTGAGGCTTATACATCTTTTCTTCAATCTTTATCTTTGTGCCATAATATAAAAGGGGGAACCACCGAATGGAACCGGAAACGATACAAAGCAGCATTTACGAGTTACGGGGTGTAAAGGTGATGCTTGACTTCGACTTGGCCGCGCTCTATGGAATAGAAACCAAACAGCTCAAGCGTTCCGTGCGAAGAAATATGGAACGCTTCGAAGGCGAGGATTTCATGTTTAAAATCACCAAGGAGGAACTTTCAAGGTCACAGATTGTGACCTTGAAACAGGCCGCGGCAGCAATATCAAGTATTTGCCGGTCAATCGAACAGGGAGCCTTGCGCCTCGACGAAGCGTTGGCGGCCCAGGTGTTCGTAGGCGAGGGGCGTCACCTCCCGGCCGCGCGGCGTACGTTTGATGAAGCCTTCCTGTATGAGGAAAGGCTCGTAGACTTCCTCGATGGTTCCGGGGTCTTCGCCCAAAGCCGTGGCGATGGTCGACAGGCCGACAGGCCCGCCCTGGAACTTATCAATGATGGTCGTAAGGAGTTTGTTATCTATTTGATCCAGTCCATAACGGTCTATGTTCAATGCCTCGAGGGCGAAGCAGGCGATAGGCTTGTCTATGCTTCCGCTGCCCTTCACCTGGGCGAAGTCGCGCACCCTTCGGAGGAGGGCATTGGCCACGCGGGGCGTCCCGCGGCTGCGGGAGGCGATTTCGCGGGCGGCCTCGTCGGAGCAGGGCATGCCGAGTATGTGGGCGCTGCGCAGCACGATATGGGTCAGTGTCTGCACGTCGTAATATTCCAGATGCAGGTTAATGCCGAAGCGGGCACGCAACGGGCTTGTCAGCAAGCCGCTGCGCGTGGTGGCGCCCACTAAGGTAAAAGGCGCCAGGTCTATCTGTATGGAGCGGGCGCTGGGGCCTTTGTCTATCAGGATGTCGATGCGGTAATCTTCCATCGACGAGTAGAGGTATTCCTCCACGACGGGGCTGAGGCGGTGGATTTCGTCAATGAAGAGCACGTCGATCTTCTCTAACGAGGTCAACACGCCGGCCAAATCACCCGGTTTGTCGAGCACCGGGCCGGAGGTCACCTTGAAACCTACGCCCAGCTCATTGGCGATGATATTGGAAAGGGTGGTTTTGCCTAAGCCGGGGGGGCCGTGCAGGAGCACGTGGTCGAGTGCTTCCTTGCGCATGCGGGCGGCCATGACGAAGACCTTGAGGTTCTCCACCACCTTGGCTTGCCCGTTGAAATCGTCGAACGAAAGGGGCCGAAGGGCGTTTTCGTATTCCTTGTCGGTGCCCGGCAGCTCGGCGGCGCGTATGTCGAATTGATTGTTTTCTTCCATGCCGCGCAAAGGTAGTTAACTTCTTTTAGAATGCGTAAGACAGGTCGGCGCCGAAGCGGAAGGGCTTGCCCTTTTGGATGAAGGAATTGCCGAAAGACTCGAAATAGAAGGCGGCGAAACCTGTATTGGTCAGGTTGCGGCACCAGAGGTCGAGGCGCAGCCCACCCTTGCGCACGCCGGCCTTCAGGTTCAGGCAGGCATAAAAGCGCTGGCTGATGTCGTTGATTTCCGTCCAGCAGATGGGGCCTATGCCGCTCATCACGGCGGAGGCGGAGAACTGGTCAATCCAGCAGCGTCGCAACAGCTTGTCGTATTGCAGGCCGAGGTTGAGCGTATGCCGGGGGATGAAGGGGATGTACTTGCCGGCGCAATCGGTGCTCTGCACTGTCCCGTTGACTTTTTGCTGGTAGATGTAGTTCAGGAAGGTGGCATGGGTGAAGCCGTAGTTCAGGTCGGCCGACAAGCCCCCGCCGACGCGCCAGTCGAGGGCGGCTTCCGCGCCGTAGCTGCGCGCCCGCCCGGCATTGGCCAGGATGCGCCCGTTGCCGCTGCTGACGAACTTCGTGATTTGCATGTCGCGCACATCGGTGTAGAAGAAGGTCAACTCGGCGTTCAGCTTGCCGACGAGCAGTTCGGAGCGCGAGCCTAATTCGTAGTTCCAGCTCACCTCCGGCTTGTAGGCCGTCACTTCGGCCAAGGGTTGGGGCTTGTAGGCGGGCGCCATCTGGGGCACGTACTTGCTCATCATGTCGTATTGCATCTGGCTCTGCATCACGTCGGCCGACATCTGCACGTTGTAGCCGCCCGCCTTGTATCCCTTGGCCACGGAGATGTAGGTGAAGGTGCGGGGCGTGCATTCGTATTTGAAGGAAAGTTTGGGCAGCAGTTGCCAGGAACTTTGCGAAATGGTATCGCGCACGGTGGATGTGCCGACGGGGAGGGCCAATACGTCGTCAGGCCCGAGGAAACTCATGCCCATGTGGATGGCGGCCGATGAGTTGTAATCCATCGTCTGCCGTTCGTAGTCGAGGCGCAAGCCTGCCGTTACCGAAAGGCCGGGCGTCAGGAAATTGTTGTAGGTGGACTGGTGGAAAAGGGCCGTCCCCCAGGTGGGCGTATGGAACCGGCCGGGAATCTCCAGCTCCTTATCGAGCACATAAAGGTAGGGCATAGCCGGGAATTGCGTCTTCAAACCGTCAAAGACCGGTTGGAGGATTTGCTTGATGCCGTCGTCTTTAAAAGTAACGGGGGCGTTGGTGTGCAGGTTGTTGTAGAAGCCGTACATGCCGAAGGACCATTGGTAGTCGGAAAGCTTCCGGCTGTGCAGGTCTATTTCCTCGCTGATGGCCTGCTGGCGCTGGCGCTGGCGAAGGGTGAAGATATTGAGCGGCGAGAAGTCCTGGTCCATCTGCATGTCGTCATGGAAGAACTGCTGGCCGGTGGTGCTGCTCAGGGCGAAGAGCGGGCTGTTGTATTCGAGGAAAAGGCTGTTCGTCAGCATCAGCCGCTTATAGGCGGATTTGTCACCTATATCCACGGGATCCGTTTTGCCCGTGTCCTTGTGGTACAAACCGTAGGGGAAGGCGCCCTGGGTGGTATAATCCATGTCGAAGGCATAGGTGGCGTGCAGGCGGGGCGTGAGATGCCA
>JAISGW010000223.1 GCA_031262895.1 Tannerella sp.
CTGGCGGACAGTCAGGGTCGTGCGAAGCACGTGGACTTGAAACGATTGTGCGACGAAGATTCCGTAGCTATGGCGGAGACCCTGAATTACTTAGCCATGGACGAGGAAGCACAGGAGCAGTTGGACATGGAGATGGAAGCCAACGAGATATACGGCAGTGCTGCGGCTATGGAACAGGAGTTGGCGCGGAAGGACAAGGAGCTGGCACAAGAGCGGGAAGCCTCTGCTGAGAAAGACGCCGTTGTGGAAGAACAGGCTAAAGCATTGGCGGCGGCTTTGGCTGAAATTGAGCGCCTGAAACGGAACGGCTGAATTTCCCGGCTTCGAATCAAGTGCCTTGCTTAACATTACTAAGAGGGGGGTGTGCCGTTTTGGCACACCCCCCTCATCTGTATTCAGCAGTTTATGTTATTGTTCGCTGATCACTGTCCACTAAACGGATTCTGGTCGGAAGTGCTGATGGCCGTGTTCGACGTGAATTCGCCTTGCGGGATTTGGCAGATGAAACGGTAATCGTTTGAGGCCAGGGTGCCTTCGGGCTGCGCCTCGGACGCGTTGTAGCCGTCGAGGTTCATCAAGCCCCAAGGGTAATGCCCGGCGGGGTTGGTGTCGGAAGCGCCGTAGCGCGTAAGGCCCTTTTGCAGGCGGAGCAGGTCATACATGCCGGTTACGCCTTCGCCGAGGAGTTCCTTGCGGCGTTCCACGTAGATGGATTCCAGCAGGTCGTCGGCCGAAGTGGTGGGCTTGCTGACGTCGCGGGCTTTCTGCAGGGTGTTGAGCAGCTCCAATGCCTGGCCATTGTTGCCCAGATGGGCGGCGGCTTCAGCCGCGATGAGCAACATCTCGGAGCTGCGCATCAGCGGGAATTCGGGATAAGAGTGCCCCTGCTTGGCGCCGTTGGCGTCGCCGTAGTACTTGAACTTGTTGTAAGCCCAACGTTTGGCGATTTCATTGTCGCCGTTGGCTGTGCGGTGCCAGAACATGACGACGCCCTTTTCGTCGGCGTCGGTCACGCCCGAAGTTTTGTCGCAACGGAAGCCGCGGTAGTCCGTCTTGTCAAAGAGTGCCACATACTTGGAGTCAACCAGCATGTTCAGGAAGGAATAAATCGGGCCGTCGGACATGCCCTCGCCGTAGCTGGGGTCCTGGTTGTACCAATAATTGAACTCCGTGCCGGAGGAGATGTTGGTGTCGCTGGTGTACTTTATCCCCCAGATGAGTTCCGGGCAGCCGTCGCTGATGAGGTTGTCGAAGCCGCTGTACCATTCCTCCTTACTCATGAGCGTGGGATACTTCTGATAGAGGGCGGAAGCTTCGGCGTAAGCGTTTTTCCAGTCGCCCATCACCTGGTAGACGCGGGCCAGATAGCCTGATACCACGTCGGCATTGACCTCATACTCGTCATCGCGCTTGAAGTTGGCCAGGTCGGTCTTGGCGGCCTTCAGGTCGGAAAGGATTTGGTCGTAGCACTGCTGCACGGTGGAGAAGCCCTTGCTGTTGGGGTCACTTGAGGAGGTGCGCAGGATGACGCCCCGTTTGTCCTTGGCAATGGCGTAGGTCTGCTGGTAATTCATGATAAGGTTGAAATAGCAGATGCCGCGCATGGCCAAGCATTGGCCCTGGATGGCCTGCTTGTCGACCGCTTCGCCGGTGGCGGCGGGCAGCGCGTCGAGAATAATGTTGGCCTCGTTGATGGTCTTGTACATCGTCGTCCAGATACGGGAAGCGTTGCCGGAAGCCTGCGTGCGGGTGTTTTGGAACTTATACGCGTCTTCCACGCCGCCGCCGTAATTGATGGTGCTGATGATGTCGGCGCCGGCCAGGTCGTAATACATGCAGTAGCCGGGGATGCCCGTGTAGGTGCAGCCGCTCTGGTCGAGCGTGCCAGTTCCCGAATCCGACGATTCTTTGTCGTTGCCCAGCAGGAAATACTTGTAGGTGGAACGGAGCACGGAAGTCAGGCCCTCGGTGTTCTGCAGGAGCACGTTGCCATCTATTTTGGTGGAGGATTCCGTGGTCAGGTAATCGGAACAGCCGCCGAAGGCTAAGGCCAAGGCTGCGGCAGGGATGATTTGAAATATCTTGTTCATATTGATATGCAATTGGAAATTAGAATGAAACTTGTACGCCGGCCATGTAAATGCGACGGGCGCCTTGCACGCCGTTGTCGGTATCGGCATTGCCGTTATAGTTGTTACCCTGGATACCGGTTTCAGGCTCCGAATGGCGTTGGGCGGCCGGACCGAAGGTGAGCAGGTTGTCGCCGGAGAGGTAGACGCGCAGGTTGGAGAGGCCGACCTTCTTGAGCAGGTGCTTGGGCAGGTTGTAGCCTATCGTCAGGTTGCGGAGGCGGTAGTACTGGTTGTCGAAGAGGTAAAAGTCGGTGGCGCGGCGGGTTTCCACGGAGCTGCTCTCGGAGAAGCGCGCGAACTTGGCCTGGTCGCCGGGTTTGTACCATACTTTTCCCTTCATCAAATCCCAGACAACGCCGACGCCGTCGCGCACGGAGGTGCGTTCCTGGTAGTCGTAGTCGTACATCTTGCTGCCGAAGGAGGCGTACCACATCATCGAGAGGTCGAAGTCCCGGTACCGGAAATTGTTCGTGATGGAGCCGAAGGCCTTGGGTATGGCCGAGCCGCAGAATTGGTAGTCGTCGATGGTGACGTCGGACCATTTCTCGGTGGTCTTCCAGCCACCCTTGCCGTCGCGGATGTAATACTGCATGTTACCGTCGTCGGGATTCACGCCTGCATGTTTAGGCATGTAGAACTCGAAGATGGACTTGCCCTGCTGCATCTTGTAGGTGGCGCTGCGCGAGGTGTAGGTATAGGCGCCGCTGGGCAGGTAGGTGACTTCGTTCTTCAGGGTGGAGAAGTTCGCGTCAATGTTCCACTGGAAGTTCTTGTTGCGGATGGCCGTGGCCGAGACGGTGAACTCGAAGCCGCTGTTGCGGATGTTGCCGAGGTTCGTGTTGTAGCCGTTCACTTCGCCCACCTGTGCCGAGAGGGGCAACGAGATGTAATAGAGCAGGCCTTTGGATTCGCGCGAATAATATTCCACCGTGGCATTGAGGCGGTTGATGAAGCTTCCGTCGACACCCACGTTCCATTGCTGGTTGCGTTCCCACTTCAAATCGGGGGTAGGAATTGATTGTGGCTTATATCCCGGATTGCCGTAGAGCATGTCGGAGGTATAATATCCCTGATAGGCGTAGAGGATTTGATCGTCCATGGTGGCCGTGGTGGTAGCCGTGGAACGGGGAATCAGCTTATCGTTGCCGGTCGTGCCGTAACTGCCGCGCAGGGAGAGGTTGTCCAACCAGTTGACGTTTTGCAGGAACTTTTCCTTGGAAAGACGCCAGGAAGCACCTACCGAGAAGAAGTTGCCCCAGCGGTTTTCGGGCGAGAAGCGCGAGGAGCCGTCGCGGCGTATGGAGCCTGAGATGTAGTAGCGGTTCAGGTAATTATACTCCGCCTTGCCGAAATAGGAAAGCAGCCCGTAACGGTCACGGTAGGAGTTGAGGCTGGTGCCGTCGGAATAGACGGTTGTGGTGGAAGCCAGTTCGAACTGCCCGAGCTGCATGATGCCCTCGCCGTAGCCATACTTGTATTGGCGGTTGTAAGAGTACCATTCCTGCCCGGCCATGAGGCTGAGGTTGTGGTCGCCGAAGCTCTTGTCCCAATTGAGCACGTTGTTCCAAGTGAGCGAGCGTACGTCGTCATTGCTCTGGCTGGCCCAGCCGCCGGTGGTTTTCACGGTCACACCGTAAGGTTGCAACTGGTCGGTGCCCCATACGGCCGAACCGTACTGATAATCATTCGTCGAGTTGTCGTTCAGACTGATGCTGCTCCTGAATTTGATGTTGAAGGGCAGGGACAAGTCGATATGATATTGGGCCACGGCCATGTTGCTTTCCATGCTGTGGAAGTCGTAATCGTTGGGGTTGTTCCAATAGTCGCCGGCATTGTTCAGTGCCTGGATGCCGAAGAAGGTCGAGCTGTTCTGGCCGTAGTCCAGCACACGGGCGCCGGTCTTGAGCGAGCGTTCCCAGTCGGTGTTGTCGGCATTGCGCAGCCAGGGCGAGTTCATGGTGTTGGAGAAGTCAAGGGCGCGGGTGGAACCCGAGATGTTTTGCCTCGAATAGGTGTAGGCCAGGTTGCCGCCCATGCTCAGCCAATTGTTGACCTTGGAGGTGACGTTGGCGCGGAAGGAATAGCGCTTGTAATACTGGCTCAGGGCAAAACCCTTGTCATTGAGGAAAGAGGCCGAAATGTAGTAGCTCGTCTTCTTGTCGGAGGTGGCTCCGCTGACGTCAAGGCCGTAGTCCTGGCGCAACTTGCGCGAGAAGACGGCGCCGTACCAGTCGTAGTCGCTCTTGTCCCATACCATCTGCAGGTCGGGATTGACGTAGGGGTTCCCGTCGTTGTCGTGCAGTACATACTGGTTGGGCGCGATGCTCTTGAAGGGGCTGACGTAGACGGTCTGTCCGGCGGAGTTGACGCGTGGCTTGACGATATGGCCGAGGAAGTTCTGCGAAGCATAATCGGCGGCAGCCTGTTTCGTGGCGCCGTCCAGGTAATACTGGTCGTTGTAAAGGGCGTACCAGGTGTTGAGCATCTGCTGGTAAGGGCTGGCCTTGGTGGGGTTGGCCACTGCGTTGTCGGAGGTGCCCCAGGCGCCGCGGAAGGTAATCTTCGGCTTGCCGGCCGTGCCCTGCTTGGTGGTGATGACCACCACGCCGTTGGCCGCGCGGGAGCCGTAAAGCGAAGAGGCAGCCGCGTCTTTCAAGACGGTCATCGAGGCAATGTCGTCGGGGGCGATGGCGGTCAGCTTGCCGTCGTAAGGCATGCCGTCGACAATGTAAAGCGGGGTGGTGACGCCCGACATGGAGCTGATGCCGCGGATTTGGATGCGGGTATCGCCGCCGGGGTTGCCCTCGTTGTTGGTCACGTTCACGCCGGCGCTCATGCCCTGCAAGGCTTCGGCAAAGCCCGAACCGGAAATCTTATCAATCTGGTCGGCTTTCACCACCGAGGCGGAACCGGTGAAAGTGGATTTCTTTTGGGTGCCGTAGGCCACGACAACCACTTCGTCAAGGTTTTGGGAACTGCTCGACATCTTCACCTCTAAACGGCTTTGGCCCGTATAGGTGATTTCTTTCGTGGCATAACCCACATACGAAAACTCAAGGATGTCGCCCCGCTTGAGGTCACCCAGATTAAAATGACCGTTCGCGTCAGTCACGGTACCGTGCGAAGTGCCTTTCACCCGTATCGTGGCGCCGATTATCGGGCCTTGGTCATCCACTACCACGCCGCCCACCGAAGCATTTTGCTGCTGGCTTGTGATGAAAGGCGCATTGCTCCGAGGGCTTGCGTAACCGGTCAAAGGAAAGCTAAGGCAGGCAAGGAGCGACAAACAAACAATGTCTCTGTTCTTCATTTACATCAAATAAAATAGTTAGAAAAAAGCTTGTGATATAGCGTCGCAAATATAACGTTATTTTACAATAGCGCAAGGTTTTCTACCTAACAGAGGCTTCCTAATCTAAATTTTGTTTGCATTTGCCGGCCGTGTCCGCTGAAAAACACTATCTTATGGGAAATTGACGCAGGAAAATAAATGAGAGTGGATTTTTTAATTTGATTTAAATCATCAGGGAGACCATGAGACAATAAGACTCTGAGACAATAAGACTATGAGATTATAAGGCGATAAGACAATGAGATTGTGAGACTATAAGACCATAAGACCATAAGATTTTGAGACCACGAGACTATAAGGTTATAGACCAAGAGATTCGTCTTATAATCTTATTGTCTTATAGTCTTATTGTCTCATAATCTTATAGTCTCATGGCTTTTCAAATCTTCCAGTTCAAGGGAAGGCTGAGCTTGATGTTGAAGTTGCGTCCTACGTTGTAAATACCCTCGGTCTTATAGCGCGAGAGATGGTCGTAGTATGCTTCGTTGAAGATGTTGTCGACCGTAGCCGAAAGCTCCAGCGGCGTGAAATGCCTGCCGATGGCGAAATTGAAATCCACGCCCGCATTGACTACATTGTAATGGGGTGTCGTGGTCTCGTAGCTGGCCACGCGGTTCTGGGCGAAAGAGTACAATTCATGCACGTAAGCCGAGAATTTCCGTACGCTTTTCTTGCCGTTAAAGGTGACGCTCAGGGTGGAATTAATCTTCTGCGAAGGCATCAGCGGCAAGTCGCCGCCATTCGTTTTCGAGCCGAACGTATCACTGTAGGAGCCGTCTAAATGCAGCCAGTCCCAAGGATGCGGATGGAAATGGAAGCCGGCTTCCCCGCCGAGCAAACGGGCGTTGTCCTGCATGTAGTCGTAGACCTGGTAGCCTTCGCGTTCCTCGTTGGTGGGTTGCACGTAGATGTAGTCGCGTATATAATTAAAGTAGGGATTGACATAGAAATCTAAGTGCGTCGTATTGTAATTATAGGCGGCGTCGAGTTGGTAACTGTTCTCTGTCTTGAGCTTGCTATCGCCCTTTTCGAAGCGGTTCGTCCCGTCGTGCACGCCGTCGCTGAGCAGCTCGAACATGTCGGGCGTACGGTAACCTGAGGAAAGGTTCACGCGGACGGAGCTGCGGCTGTTGACGGGCTGGAAGATACCGGTGGAGAAATTGAAGGCAGTGTACGACTTGGCAAACTCGGGAAAGTAGCCGTCTTCTCCTTCCGAACCGTGCGCCTCGCCGTGGATATGCCGTCCGTCAAAACGGAGGCCTGCCTGCCAGTAGGCCGCGTCGTTGTAATGCAGGTTGGATACGGCAAAGACGCCGAGATCGGAAGTCCTGGCATTGGGGATGAGCAGTTCTGTGCCGTGGTTCGTGTTCTTTTGATACATGCCCTGGCTGCCGACGATGAGGTCCCACTTTTTGAACATCGTAGGCGAATACCATTTCGCATTGTAAGAGACGGTGCCGAGGTTCATGTCGAGGTCGGGCGTCCAGCTGTCTTCCAATTCCTTGCGGTTGTTGAAGACGTAGCCCGCTTCTATCTTGAGTCTGGAGAAGTTGGAGAAGTAAATCGTGTTCTCCGTGCTGAGGATATGGGTGGTCAGCGGTTGGTAGGGGAGGCCGAGTTGGCGGCCGTTGGGGATATGCAAGTCCACGTTTTCCTCTTCGGTCAGGCCATAGTTCTCTTTGAGGAAGTTATAGCGCAGGGTGGAGTTGAAGGTGGGACTCGTGTAGCCGAAGGCCGTTTTGAAGTCACCCGTATGGAAGCGGCTGTTGTTGACTTGACGACCGTTTCCGTCCTTATAGTCCTCGTGGTTTGTATAGCTTCCGAAGGCGTTCCAATGGAAGCGGTCTTTGGAAAGGCGGAAGGCGCCGGTAGAACGGGAGCCTGCGCTGTTGGTGTCGAAGCCCGTAGCGACATTGGCATTGATGCTGTTGGCGGCGGCGAAGCCCTCGTCGGCAAAATAGATGACGCCGCCCAAGGCCTCGCTGCCGTAAAGCAGGGAAGCCGGCCCCTTGATGACTTCTACGTGGCCGTAACCGTTCTCGTCGAGGCCCAGTCCGTGTTCGTCGCCCCATTGCTGGTTTTCAATGCGGACGCCCTGTGAGAAGATGGCCACGCGGCTGCCCGTCAAGCCGCGCACGACGGGCTTGCCTATGCCCTGGCCGGTGCTCCAGTTGCTCACGCCGGGGATGGAGGCCAGCTTTTCGGCCAGGGAGGTACCCGGCATGAGCGGGTTGTTAATCAGCGAGAGTTTTACCACGTTGGTGACCGTCTCGTTTTGCAATTTGGAACCCGGAACGGAAAGAACCACCTCGGGCAAGTCCTCGTGGATGGTATCCTTTTGGGTGAGGATGTATTTCTGTTCTTGCTTTTCCAAAGCCTTGGTAGCCTTCGACTGCGCCTTCAGACCGAAAGGCAAAAGGGCAAAGGCCAGGGCGCAGGCTATCTTGGCTGCCTTGCGGCAGGAGGCGCAAAGGCCCGAGATGAGGAAAGAAACCGAAGTCGCCGTGTAGCCCTCGGGCAGGGCGGGCATGTCAATGGGTTCCTTCAAACAGGTGATGCGCTTGCAGCGGATGCAACGGAAATGCGGATGATTGTCGTGATGATGCCCTTCCGAGCAACTCTCGCAAAGGGCGTAATAGGTTTTCCCGTCTTCGCCCGTAATCTTGTGCACTTTGCCTTCTTCATAAAAGCCTTGCAGGATGCGGTAAATCGTCACCCGGTCTACTTTTTCGGGTAAGCGTTTCGCGATGTCTTCGTGACTAAGTGCCGAAGCTTCGCTTTCTAATGCAGTCATAACTAGCTGCTTGGTTTTCGTGTTTCTTCTGTCCATTGGTTTGGGATGTTTTATTAACGCCACAAAGTTACATTAGTGTATTTGAGTAATGCAACATTGTATCTTTAAATAAGGTTTCTTCCTTTTTGAAATATCCGGAAGCTTCAGCAATGTTTTTATTTGTGCATTAAAATTTACTGTCCACTTGATGTATATCATTAATATAAGTTATATATTTGCCGTATCTATAAAGCTAACTAAAAAAGAGAGAAATGAATTGCCTTAAACAACCGAGGGAACACGTGTTCCTATGGATAGTTATTCCGGCTATAATTAATTATCATATATATATACGGAAAAACATGAGACATAAAATTTTCTATTCCTTACTGGCCGCAGGTCTGCTGGGCGGAACTGCCGCCCAGGCCCAGAGCTTTCTGCTCGACAAGCAGGCCGGTTACCTCATTGATAAAGGCGTCGACGTGATGGCCTTCTCCGACTTCTATCCCGAGGGCCACCAGAGCGGTGTAAGCATCATCATGCACGGACATCGCGTGGCGACGAACGGCGATTTGCGTTTCGAGCCGACGCCCGGGCAATGGCAGCCCGTACCCAAACAGCGGCAACGTGTCCTTGACGGACAAACCAACAGCATCACCACCCATTTGAGTTTTCCTGATTCTTCGCGACACCTGACCGGTTTCAACCCGATGATTTACCCCGATTTCGTCTTCAACTATACGGTGAACGTAAAGGGTGAGGGCGATGCGGTTGTTGTCACTGTCGACCTCGACCGACCCATGCCTTCCTGGTTGAAAGGAAAATTAGGCTTCAATCTTGAGCTGTATCCCGGCGACCTCTTCAGCCAGCCTTGGATAATGGACAGTCAAAGCGGTATCTTCCCCCGTCAGCCCAACGGGCCGACGCTTGAGCAACCTGCCAACCTCAGCCATACGGGCAACTTCAACCCGCAAGGCAAAGCCAGTCTGAAGAAGCTCACGAACCATGCGCAGGGCGAATTCAATCCCATGATTGCTGACGACATCATCGCCCTGCCCTACGCCGAAGGCCGGCATTTTACGGTTTGCCCGAATAATCCCTACCGTAAGCTGAGCATCGTTTCTGAAGGAACGACCGACCTGAAACTTTACGACGGCCGCATGAACCACAATAACGGCTGGTTCGTCCTGCGCTCCGACGTCCCGAAAGGCGCTACCAAGGGCGCCATCCGTTGGGTCATCAGGCCGAACGTGGTCAGCGACTGGATATATCCGCCCGTCATCCAAATCTCACAGATAGGCTACCATCCCGATCAACCGAAGGTGGCTGTCATTGAGCTGGACAAGCGCGATACCCATATAGCTATGCCTACGCTCTACCGCATCACCGATAAGGGCGAAGAGCAGGTTATGTCGGCCAAGGCCAGTGACTGGGGGCAGTTCCTCCGCTACAATTACCTGAAGTTCGACTTCTCGAACGTGAAGCAAGAAGGGCTTTACCAGATTCATTACGGCAGCTCGGTGTCCAACATCTTCCGCATTGCCCGCAACGTGTACGATCGGGGTGTCTGGCAACCTGTGCTGGAATATTTCCTTCCGGTGCAGATGTGCCACATGCGCGTGATGGAGAAATATAAGGTATGGCACGACCTCTGCCATGAAGACGACGCCCGCATGGCGCCCCTCAACTACAACCATATCGACGGTTATGCACAGGGGCCGTCGACCCTTTGCAAATACAAACCGGGCGATGTGGTGCCGGGCTTGAACATCGGTGGCTGGCACGACGCGGGCGACTTTGACATACGCGTCGAATCGCAGGCGGGGGAATCCTATATTCTTACGCTGGCTTACGAGGCCTTCC
>JAISGW010000225.1 GCA_031262895.1 Tannerella sp.
AAGAGACCTACCACGGCTATACCGACCCGCGTTCTTCCTACGGCGAGAACGTGAACGGCCGCATCACGGAGGACCATTACATCACCGACCGCCGCTATACCAACCAGTTGCTCCGTTACAACCAGTCCTTCGGCAAGAACGCTATCAACGCCCTGTTCGGCTACGAGTTCAGCGATTATACCTATAAGAACGTGGAGACTTCGGCCACGAACTTCGTCCAGGGCTTCGAGGAATTCAACGTGGCAGCCACCCCGGAAGTGACCCACGGATATACCAACCAGTCGGCCATGCAGTCGCTCATCTTCAATGCCAATTACGCCTACGACGAGAAATACCTGGGGCAGGTCAGCTTCCGCCGCGACGGTGCCTCCAACTTCGGCGAAGACGCCAAGTACGGCAACTTCTTTTCCGTGTCCGGCGGCTGGCTCCTCAACAAGGAGAAGTTCCTGAGCGACGTCAGTTGGATCAACCTCCTGAAGCTCCGCGCCTCATACGGTTCTACCGGCAACCGGCCCAGCGACTATTATCCGCAGTACGACTTGTACTCCCTGACCAAAATCAAGTACAATGACGTCTTCGGCGCCCTGATCAGCCAGATTGGCAACAAGAAGCTGACTTGGGAGAAGACCTATACGGCCGGCGTGGGCGTGGACTTCTCCTTCCTTGACCGCGTGCGCCTCAATTTGGACTACTATAACAAATACACCAGCAACATCCTCTTCAAAGTGCCCGTCAGCGGCCTGACCGGCGTGACTACCATTTGGCAGAACGTAGGCGAGATGTCGAACAACGGCTTTGAAGGCACCCTCGGCGTGGACCTGATCAAAAGCAAGGATTGGAACTGGTCGTTCAATTTCAACATCGGACTGAACAAGAACAAAATCAAGAAGCTCTACGTGCAGAAGAACGCCGACGGCACGGTGGCGGCCGACCCGAAAATCATCCAGGACAGCTTCTACGGCATTGCCGGCTCCATCGGCCGCATCCTGACGCCCGGCCACAGCGCCACCACGTATTACGGCGTCGAATGGGCGGGCGTGAATCCCGACGACGGCGCGCCGATGTGGTACAAGACCGTGGACGGCAAGCGCGTCAAGACGGAGAACTATGCGGAAGCCGACCAGGTCATCCTCGGCGACTATTCGCCCGACTTCTTCGGCGGCTTCTCTACCGACCTGAGCTGGAAGCGCTTCGACCTGAGCGCACAGTTCGGCTATTCGGTGGGCGGCAAAATTTACAACTATTCCCGTACGGAGTATGATTCCGACGGTGCCTATACCGACCGCAACCAAATGGTGCTCAAGAACGGCTGGAGCCGCTGGGAAAAACCCGGCGACATCGCCACACACCCGGTCGCTTCCTATAATAACAGCTCGCATTCGAACTCTACTTCCTCACGTTACATTGAGAACGGCAGCTTCCTGAAACTGCGCACCTTGACCATAGGTTATAACATCAACCTCTCCAAGTACAAGATTCAGAACCTGCGCGTCTCGCTTTCGGGCGAGAACCTGCTCACCTTCACCGGCTACTCGGGCGTAGACCCGGAAATCCCCGTCAACGACAGCGGCACCGTCACCGGCGTGGTAGGCCCCTCGGTACGCCCCACTACGCGGAAGTTCACGATTGGCCTCAATTTGACATTCTAATAAAAGCAACATGATTCGTATGAAAAAGAAGATATTTTTCCTAACCATAGCCGCCGTGGCCTGCACTTTTGCCGGCTGCGACATAGACCGCCTGCCCAGCACCTCGATGGCGGCCGAAGACGTCACCAACGACCCGACCGGCAACATGGACATCCTGCTCAACGGCGCTTATTCGTATCTGAAGGACTGGTCGGACCCCATGCACCGCTGCGGCGAGTATGCCGGCGACAACATGATGATACGCGGCACCTCCACCGATGCCTTTTACGAGTTCATCACCTACTCGCGCACCCCGCAGAACTCCCGCCTGCAAACCTTCTGGGATTACAGCTATAAGGTGATTGCCCAAACCTCCAACATCATCAAGATGATTCCCGAGGGGCAAAGCGCCGATGTGGACAACAAGCTCGGCGAATGCTATTTCCTGCGCGGCCTGCTCTACTTCTATCTCTGCCGCGCTTACGGGCGGCCCTATTACCAGTCTCCGGAGACGAACCTCGGTGTCCCCATCGTCAACGGGACACCGGCCGACATCACGGGTGCCGGCTTCAAGCTGCCCGACCGCGCCACCGTGAAGGAGACCTACGCCCAAGCCATCAGCGACTTGAACAAGGCCGCCGCCATGCTGAGCGTCAACCAAGGGCCGGCCTACGCTTCCAAAGAGGCCGCCTGGGCCATGCTCTCGCGCATCTACCTCTATATGAGCGGCACCTGGGCCAATCCCAATGTCGAATACGCGAAGATGTCGGAGGCCTATGCCGACAGCGTCATCTCCTCAGGCACCTATTCCCTGCTCGGACGGGCGGATTTCATGAAATACAATGAACTGGAGCCGGAAAACAATTCCGAGTCCATCTTCGTGGTGAAACGCATGCCCGACGAATTCTCGGGTTACGACTACTACTACACCATAGGCGGCATGTACTCGAACATAGGCGGCATGGGCTGGGGCGAAATGTATGCCAGCGCCAAATACCTGGCCTTGCTCGACGAGACGGGGCGCAACGACTGGTACAACCACAAGATTGTGGACGCCCGTGCCAATTTCATCGAACCGCAATACGACGAAAACACGCCGGGCACCTATTTCCGCTTCATCAAAAACGTCTACGATGCCAGCGGCAAGCAGACCAACTACAATTATGTACAGGCTTTGGCCGACATCAAGGGCAACACGGCCACTTGCACGGAGACCATCAACAGCAAGCCCACGACCTACGAGCTTACTCCGGTCGACGCCGCGCAGGGCATCTGGAGCATCAAGTATAGCGACGGCAACACCTATACCGGCGTCATGGACCATTTCATCACGCTCAATCGTGTTTACCCCATGTTCTACATCGTGAAATGCTCACGCGAAGGCGGCTCGCAAACCCAACTGCATTCGCCGGTCATCACCCGCCTGGGAGAGATTTACCTCAACAAGGCCGAGGCGGCCGCCAAGCAGGGCGACTACGCGGGAGCACTCGTCGCGCTGAACACCATACGCGAACGCTCCCTGCCCGGCCAGGGCTACACTTCCTTAGACGCCACGACGGCACCCACCCGCATCGACAAGGAACGGCAGCTCGAACTGGCTTACCAGGCCGAACGCAGCTACGACGTTTACCGCAATGGCGGCGAATTGACCCGCCGTTACCCCGGACCGCATAACGCAATGGAAGTCATAGAGCCGACCGATTACCGCGTCGTCTACTTCATCCCGCAAAATGCCATCAACGCGTATCCGGCAGGCAGCACGCTCACCCAGAATCCTACTTCTAATTAAGAAGAAGCGTCTAAGGCTTATGCAAAGAGAGCTGTCCCGCTTGAACGGGACAGCTCTCTTTGCATCTTTTCTCCAAAACTTCAGGCGGTAACGATGCCCGTCAAGTTTTTGCCATTGCCTCGAACTTGCGGTTCGATTCGGCTCGCATCGCTTCGAACTTGCGGTTCGACTCGGCCTGCATCGCCTCGAACTTGCGGTTCAAGTCCTGTAGTAAAGCTTCAAAACGGTGGTTGGAATCATCAATGCGTTTGTTGTCAAGCCGTTCGATATTCCAATCCAACTTCTTCTCCAAGCCATCAAGACGGGCATCCAAATGTGTGACCCAAGCCGTGAGTTTACGGGTGAAGCGGGCTGCCCATACGGCCGCCACTATGGCCAAAACCAAGGTAGAGGCTACTGAGGGCGCCTGTTGAATAAGCCATTTTACAACTTCATTTTCCATATCAATGTACTTTTATGGCACCAAAGATAAGCATATCATGCTATTTGAAAAATAAAGTGTCCTTTTTCAAAATTAAAGAGGCGAGTTAGGGGCGACCATGTCGCCGTAGGAATCAGCTGGGATTGAGGTACGGTAGTCGAAAGTGCCTAAATCTTCTCCAATCAGGTTGTTCAATATCACGCAATTGACTAACCAATAATCACTGCCTGAAACAGGTATAATAGGCACACTGCCCACATATCTGGCCGTAATCACCCAAGTGCCTGTGCTTTTGCTCGGACGGGCAAGGACTTCCATAGGCGTGTAGCTGCCCACCTTAGGCTTGGAAGCAATCCGCAGCGCATTATAGTTTAGTTTTAATTGGGAACCTACCACCACGAGGGTATATTTGGTCGTATCCAATTGGGTGTCGCAAGCGCTGATGCTGCCATCAGAACCGGTATAAAGTTTGTACTGAAGATAATTAAGCACGTTCTCCTTTTCTTTGGTGTCAATTCTTTCTATACGTCCTTTAGGGTCGACCAAAACGTTGTAAATGCTGGTGCTGGCAACCGTGCGCAAGCCGGGTGTCTTGAGTCCCTTGGTGAAATGGGCGCCACCGGCCACGTCGAGTGCACGTTGCGGGTCCTTGGTACCGAGGCCTACGCCCTTAGCACCAAGCCGCAGACGCTCCGTATTGTTGGTACGGAGCACAAAATCCTGGTTGTCGGAAGTGCCTACCCAAGTATCGCTTGGGGTGGAATGGCTATTAAGGTGGTTGCCGCTTTCCAACCAGGTGTTGTTACCCACCTGTATCCACTGCTTGCCGTCCCAGATATAAGGGCCTTTCACGTAATTGGCGGTTTCGGAGAGATTGTAAACCACCATGCCCACATGCAGGTTGTCGGCAGAAGTGAGGATGGGCGTATCGGCTAATTTGACACAGGGCAGCAACATGCCGCCCACGAGGGTGGTCTGGTTGTCGGCATCCGGGGCTTGGGTACGGATGTCGACCAAGGCGGATGAAGCGGCCTTGCCGGTGGAGCCGATGCGCACCTGCGCGGCAGCCGGGGAAAGGGCCGCCGACAAAAGCAACAGGCATATACTATGAAGATGTATTCTCATTTTGAGTTATGAGTTATAAATTATGAGTTATG
>JAISGW010000230.1 GCA_031262895.1 Tannerella sp.
GAAGCAGCAGATTACGGTCATGGGTTACAAATACGCCTCCTTCGACGTTTATGAATACCGCGGCGAAAAATTGCGCGAGGTTTTGGAAAGCTACCTTTCCCAAGGGAATATCGCCGCCATCGTCTATTCCAACCCGAACAATCCCGCCTGGATTTGCCTGAAAGAAGAAGAGCTGCGCATCATCGGCGAACTGGCTAACCGATATGACGTCGTCGTCATAGAAGACCTGGCCTATTTCGCCATGGATTTCAGAAAGGATTTCAGCCGCCCCTTCCAGCCGCCCTACCTCCCTACCGTGGCACGTTACACTGACAATTACGTGATGCAGATATCCGGTTCGAAGGCTTTCAGCTATGCCGGCCAGCGCATTGGCGTCACGGCCATTTCCGACAAATTGTACCACCGCAGCTTCCCCGGACTTACCGCACGTTACGGCGGAGGCATCTTCGGCACGGTCTATATCCACCGCGTGCTGTACGCCCTTTCCTCGGGCACGACGCATTCCACCCAATATGCCTTGGCCGCCATGTTCAAGGCCGCTTCCGACGGCAGCTATGACTTCGTCGCCGACGTGAAGGAATACGGCCGCCGCGCCGCCAAGCTGAAGCAGATATTCACCGACCACGGCTTTTACATCGTTTATGATAAGGATTTGGACGAGCCTGTGGCCGACGGGTTCTACTTCACCATCGGATACCCGGGCATGAGCGGGAGCCAACTGATGGAAGAGTTAGTGTACTACGGCATCAGTGCCATTTCCCTCGGCACGACCGGTAGCCGGAAAGAAGGCCTGCGCGCCTGCACCTCCTTCATCAAGGACAACCAGTATGCCCTGCTGAAAGAAAGGCTGGACCTGTTTTCCAAGAACCATCCCCTGTAAGGAAAACTTTGGGCGCTAATTAAAAAAAGCATATCTTGTCGGCTGTTTTTCCAGAAGTACTAACAACACGACAGGAGTATGGAACAAAGCAACGACATTTTCAAAATCAAACACAATGACTTGGCTCCTGAAAAGGGAAGCATCCTGATTGCGGAGCCTTTTTTGCAAGACGCATATTTCCAACGTGCGGTGGTTTTGATTATAGAAAGGGAACCGGAAGCAGGAACCATCGGTTTTGTCTTGAACAAAAAGACCGGATTGGACATGAACGACTTCTTCCCGGAATTATCTACCGGCCTCCCCATTTATATGGGAGGGCCGGTAGGTTCCGACCACCTTTTCTTCATCCACACCTTTGGCGAACGAGTGCCCGATGCCTTGGAAATATCCGACGGACTCTATTTCGACGGCGATTTTGAAGCCCTTAAACGCTGCCTTAAACAAGAAGGAGGCGACGTGACCGGCAAGGTGAAATTCTTCCTCGGCTATTCCGGTTGGAGCGGAGGGCAATTGGAAAAGGAAATCGAAAAAGACTCCTGGGTCGTCAGCCGTTCCGTAAGCCGGCAGATATTGTATGCGAAAGACGAAACTTATTGGCGCCATTCCGTGGAAATACTGGGAAAGCAATACAAGAACTGGGTCAATTATCCTAAAGACCCGTATATGAACTGACCGGACTTCCCCACACAAGCTCACTATAACACGCATTATAATTTCTATGAAGAAGAGACATTTTATTCCGCTTGCCCTGGCAGCCCTGCTTATGGCAAGCCCGCAGGCAAAGGCTTGCACCAATTTGATTGTAGGAAAGAAAGCTTCCGTTGACGGCTCGGTCATCATCAGCTATGCAGCCGATTCGCATGTCCTGTACGGCGAACTTTACCGTTGGCCGGCGGCCGATTGGCCTAAAGGCGCCATGCTCAAGGTCACGGAATGGGATACCGGCAAGCCGCTGGGGGAAATCCCGCAGGTGCCGCATACCTATTCCGTCATAGGCAACATGAACGAACATCAGGTCGCCATTACAGAGACCACCTTCGGCGGACGTCCCGAACTGGTCGACACCACCGCCATTATGGATTACGGCAGCCTCATCTATATCGCCCTGCAACGCGCCAAGACAGCCCGCGAGGCTATTCACGTGATGACCTCCTTAGTAAAGGAATACGGCTATTACAGCGAAGGCGAATCCTTCACGATAGCCGATAAGAACGAAGCCTGGATTATGGAAATGATAGGCAAAGGACCTGGTCGCAAAGGCGCCGTCTGGGTAGCCATCCGCATCCCCGACGATTGCATCTGCGCCCATGCCAACCAGTCGCGTATCCAGCAGATTCCTTTTAAAGACAAGGAAAACTGCATGTACTCGCCCGACGTGGTCAGCTTCGCCCGCGAAAAAGGCTATTATAAGGGAAGCGACGCCAACTTCAGCTTCCAGGCCGCCTACAACCCTTACGACTTCAGCGGGCTGCGAAGCTGTGAGGCCCGCGTCTGGTCGTTCTTCCGCAAATACGACCCGCAGATGGACCGTTACGCCGATTTCATCAAGGGCGACCCTTCCAAAGGCCCCATGCCCTTGTACATCAAACCCGACCGCAAGCTCTCTGTCCGTGACGTACAACATGACATGCGCGACCATTTCGAAGGCACTGACCTCGACATGACCAAAGACCCGGGAGCCGGCCCCTTCAAGCTCCCTTACCGCTGGCGCCCCCTGACCTGGAAGGTGGACGGGAAAACCTACACGAACGAACGCGCCATCGCCACGCAGCAGACCGGCTTCGTCATCGTGCCCCAGATGCGCTCCTGGCTGCCCGACGAAGTGGGCGGCATCCTTTGGTTCGGCGTTGACGATGCCGATATGGCGCTCTTCACCCCGCTCTATTCCTCCATCCTCGCTTCGCCCGAATGCTACCGGGTCGGGAACGGAGACATGGATACCTTCTCCTGGACTTCGGCCTTCTGGATACACAACTGGGTAGCCAACATGGCCTACGGTAAATACGACTACATGATTAAGGACATCCGCAAAGTACAGGACGAACTCGAATCCAATTATGCCGCCGTCATTCCTGCCATCGACCAGGTAGCCCTGCAGCTTTTGAAGAAAGACCCCATGGAAGCCCGCAAATTCCTTACCTGGTTCAGCACAACAGTCGCCGACCAGGGAACGGCCCGCTGGAAAAAGCTCGGCGAATACCTGCTGGTAAAGTATATGGACGGCAATGTCAAGAAGGAAGAGAACGGACAGTTTAAACGCAATCCCTATGGCCGCCCCGCCAGTCCCGATTTCGTAGGCTACGACGAGGATTTCTATCGCGCCATTGTCCGTGCAACCGGCGACCGTCTTGAGGTGAAGTGAACGGAAAAAGCCGGTTTATAGAATAGGCCGTTTGGAAAAAACGCGTACCTTTGCCCACCAAAATAGGTGGAGGTACGCGTTTCCTTTCAGTCCTGTTGGGAGAGATGGCGGAGTGGTCGATCGCGGCGGTCTTGAAAACCGTTGAACCGCAAGGTTCCGGGGGTTCGAATCCCTCTCTCTCCGCCGGAAGCTGTGACAAACGGCGACAAAAGTCCATAAAGCCCGCAG
>JAISGW010000064.1 GCA_031262895.1 Tannerella sp.
GGGGTAGCCTACGCCGTAATGCCAGGGCGGACAAAGGCCGATGGTCTTGACGTGCACTTTCAGGTAGCGGGCCTCCACGGATTGCGGGAGGCTGACGCTGACGGGCACGTATTTCACTTCGGGCGAGCGGTCCTCGGGTATGGGCGTCGTGCCCATCGGATGCCAGGAGGCGGCCTGCGCCGTATCGGCCACCGCATACGAGCAGCTCATGGACTTGGGCAGGAGAATCCAGGCGCCAAGACTTTGAAGGAAGTCGCCTTCCACGGTCTGCACCTGCTTCTTGCTGCCGAGGTCGATGACGAACTCCGCGTCGCGGCCTACCCAGCCCACCCAGCTTTCGTTGAAGGTGGCGCCTCCGTAAAGGCCGTCGGTCAAGGCCTTGTCTTCAATCTTGTAGTAAGGGGAGTCGGCCGGAAGGGTGAAGCGCACGGGGCAGTTCAGTGCCAGGCTCTTGCGGGTATGCGAGAGGTTGCGTTGCGTATAGAGCTTGCAGTATTCCTCCACCGTGTTGCGGCGCTCGTTGAGCGAGCTGACGCCGCATTCGGCGGCCCGTTGGCGGAAAAGCGCCAGCTTGGCTTTGAGGGCGGCCGGGTCGGTGATGGGCCGGGTGCGGGCAATCTCCAGTTCGGCGTACATGATAGGCAGGCGGGCTTCACGCACCCGCTCAAGGTAGACGCCCGAGGAGGCGGCCTCGGCCTGGTCGAAGAGCTGCTTGTAACGTTCCATCAGGGCGGGCTTCAACATGCCGTCCTTATGGGTGACGGGGGTGTCGTAAATCCACAGCGGCTTGCCGCTGCCGATAAGGGCGCCCTCGCGCAGCTTGAGGTAGCGGTACAGGTAGGGGGCGGCCCCTTCGCCGTAGTATCCGTTCAGGAAGTCGCGGGTCAGGGAGTCGACGTTGAGGTTGACGTTCCACATCAGCTTGGCCACAAGGTAGGAGCGCAGTTCCGAGAAGTCGCCGCCCTTGGTGCCGCCGATTTGCGAGAAGTGCATCGTCGCGCCGTTCTTCTTGAACAGTTGCATGTTCGGCTGCAGGTCCTGGAAATTCGGGAAGGGCGAGACGTAATTGTCGAAATTGATGCCGTAGTCCCAGACAAAGATATTGTGCGAGATGGCCGACCAGCCTTCCAGGTCGTGCACGAACTGCCTGCCGGAGGCGGTCTCCGTGAGCGGGAGTTCCCTCATGCAATTGATGTCGCAGAGCATGATGTTCACGTTGGGCAGGGGCTTGAGATGCTTGGGCGGAGCCACGGAGTAGAGGTAGGCCAGGGTGGAAAATTCCTTGTCGGGGAAACGTTTGGCCAGCTTGTTGAGGAAGTAGATAATCGTGCCTGAGGGGCTGCCTTCGCGCTCGTCGATGGCCCGGCAGGCGTCGCATTGGCAATGTGTCTGACTGTCGTTCTGGCTGACGGAGATGATTTTCATGCCCGGGTTGGCTTTGAAGATGGAGTCGAGCCTGGCCGCCACGATGTCAAAGACATGAGGGTTGGTCAGGCACCACTGGGCGGAGGCGCCGGGGCGGCGTTTGCCGTTGACGAGGGCGTAGTATTCGGGATGCGCCTTGCCGTAGACCGAGGCGGGCAGGAGGCGGTTGAAGGTGTGCACCCAGAGGCCGGAGGCGAAGACCTCGCGGGGCGTCTCCAAGCGTTGCCAGATCGTGTAAAGCGGGTCTTTCATGCTGTACGTCTGTGTCTGCCGGTAGCTGAAGGAAGGGTTCTCCAGATGGTGTATGCCGCAGGGTACGAGCATCTCGCTGCTGCGGTGCAGGCTGAGGGCGCCCGCCGCGTAATAATGGACGCCGAAATAGTTTTCGAGCAACGTGACCACGCCGTACAGGCTACCCTTCCCTTCGCCGTGCAGGATGCGCACATAGCCGTCGGTGGTGGAAAGGAGGAAGCCGTCCGTCTTTATCCCGGCGGTGTCGATACCGGACTGCGGCAGTTGGAAATTGCCTATCAATACGTCGCCGGGACGCAGGGCGGCGTCCTTGTCGAGGATGAGCGGTCGTGCGCGGGTGATGCGCCGCACCATGCCCTGCAGGAGGCGGGCGGCCTCATAGTCGAGGCTGTCGCGCTTGTCGGTGACGATGCGGCTGATGGCTTTCCCCTCTTTCACCAAGGGGATGCCCTTGCCGTGCAGCACCAGCTCGTCGGTGAAGATGAAGCCGCCCGGGTTTTTGGCCGTCACCTTCACGTAGCGGGCCATCGCGGGGGCGAAACGGCCGGCGAACTTGTGCAGGATGACCCCGCGCGCCGTGCGCGGTACGGGATTGTCTATCGTCAGCACCTTGGTGTACGACTTGCCGTCGGAGGAGAGGCTCACCTCCACGTATTTGGGCAGGAAAACGCCCGGCCCGATGTCCTGCATGAACATGGCCGAGAAGGAGGAGAGCGGCGTGGGCTTCTCCATGTCAATGACGACGTCGAGGTCGTTGAGGAAGCCTTGCCAGTAACCGTCGCCGTACTGCTGGCCGCCGCGCAGGCCGTCGGTCAGGGTGGCCGCCCCGGCTGCAGGATAGGAATTGCTTGTGCCCAGCAGGTAAGTGACCTGCTTGCCGATGGCCTCGTCGTAGTCAACGGCCCGCCGCAGGTAAGGCTCCTGCATCTTCCCGTCCGCGTAGATGGCCGCGCAGATGTCGGCGCTGTCGTGCACGAGTATCTCACCCGTGTAGCGCGGGGATTTCGTCGTCGGAACGCTGCCGTCGGTTGTGTAATAAACCACCGGGTCGGGTTGCTCGCTCTCAAAGGTGAGGCGTATGGCTTTGGCCTCCTTGTCGGTCTTCATCCGGGGGATAAGCTTGTAGGAAAGCAACGTATGGTCGACGCCTTCCTTGTCGAGGAAGGGGAATTGTGCCGAGACGCGGCGCACGAAAGAGGGCCAGTTCTTCCGGTTGTCGGGCGTCCAGAGGGCCTCCGACAGAGCCAGCAGGCGGGGGTAGACGAGACGGAAGCCGATATGGGCGTTCGGAATGCCCTCTGCCCAGACGCAGGCCTGGCCTCCCATAATCAGGTTCCGTTTATCGGGCGGGACGACTTTGAAATGCTTGGTCACGTGGTACACTTCGTAGAGCGAGGAATCCGGTCGGGAGAAATAGAGCTGGGTGCCCGGCACGAAGATAAGGGGATGGTTGCCCGCGATGGCTTTCTGGGGGACGCCGCCTACCCAGTCGCGCCAATAGGTGATGGCCACTTCGGGCGAGGCGCCTTCTTCGAGCAGGTCGTCCCAGGCGATGACTTTCTTCCCTTTTTTTGCGAGGAATTTGCGGATGCGCTCGGCGAAGTAGCTTTGGAGTTGCCCCACGTCGGTATAGCCCAGTTTCCGGGCCAGCGCGTTGCAGGCGTCGGAGGCCATCCAACTGGCTTTCTCCACTTCATCTTCGCCGATGTGGATATAAGGGGCAGGGAAGAGATCGGCAATTTCGCCGAGTACATTCTCCACGAAGGTGAAAGTAGCCTCGTTGGCCGGGCAGAGCGGGTAGGAGAAGTTTTTCCCCCAACCCTCCTTGCCGACGCAGCTCAGCTCAGGGAAGAGCCGGATAGCTGCCCCCATGTGTCCGGGCATGTCGATTTCGGGGATGATTTCCACCTGTCGGGCGGCGGCATAGCGGATGAGGTCTTTCATCTGCGCTTGGGTGTAATAGCCGCCGTAGACCGTCTTCCCGTCCTCGGTCTTCACGAATTGGGGGTCGAGTCGGTAGGCCGGGTCGTCCCGCTTGATGAGGGCGGAATCCTGCCGGTTGAATGTGCGGAAGGCGCCCTGCCCGGTCAGGCCGGGATATTTCTTTATCTGGATGCGCCAGCCCTGGTCGTCGGTGAGATGCAGGTGCAGGCGGTTCATCTTGTAGGCGGCCATCATGTCGATTTGCTTCTTCAGGTAATCGATGGAGAAGAAATGGCGCGAGACGTCAAGCATCAGCCCGCGCCAGGCATAGGCCGGATGGTCGTTAATGTGCAGGCAGGGGAGCTTGTGCCCGACGGCGGAGTCAAGGAGCTGCCGCAGGGTCTGCATGGCGTAGAAACGGCCGGCCTTGTCGGAGGAGGCTATGCTGATTTCCTTGGAGGTGATTTCCAGCGTATAGCCCTCGGCGGGCAGGGAGCGGTCTTTATGGTAGGCAATCTTGAGCGAGGAAAGCTCGGCATGGGCAGGCAAGTTGTAATTGCCGCCGGTTCTTTGCAGGGAAGCCGGATAAGGCACGAGGTTCAGCGGCGGTTCCTCGGCTCTCAGGCCGGGCAAAGCCGCGAAAAGCAGGCATAGGGATAAGAAAAAAGTTTTCATATAGTTGAATTTGAATTTCATTTTGATTTCCGTCCATCATGGAAAAGTCAAGGCGGGCTATCACAGCACAAAAGTAGCGCGCCAAATCGGAAGTTGAAAATGGAAAATAGACAAGCTTGTTGCTAAGATTTCATTGATAAGCTATAATTTTGCGGGCATAACAAACGAAACAAAGAAATAGGATGGAGCAAGTAACAGAGAAAAGTACAAAGGCTGAAATTCTAAAAGCTTATGAGGCCTTGTTGAAGAACGTGCAGACGGCAAAGGCCGACGTCCCCAAGCAAATACAGGAAGAAAAGCAACATAAGGAAACTTTGCAAAAGGTGGCGGATATTACGAATGAAAGCATCGTGAAGAATGTCACCGAGTTGAAGGCCAATTTCAACCGTTCGCTGGATGAGGTCTTGCAACGTTTGAGCGCGGAATTCAAGCAACTGGAGGAAATCCGTGCGGCCATTGCGTTGGAGAAGAAGTCGCTTGAGGATTTGTACGGCCTTTCGGCCAATACCGATTCCTTGGCCGCCATGTTGCTTGCCCAAAAGGAGAAAAAGGAGCAGTTCGAGGCCGAGACGAAGGAGAAATCGGCTGCCTTTGAAACGGAGATGAATGCCAAACGTCAGCAATGGGAAACGGAAAAGGCTAAACAAAAAGCCGACGAAAAGGAATATGCCGACGACTTTGCCAAGCGCCGCAAACGGGAAGAAGACGAGTTCACTTATACGCTTAAGGTGAAAAGGCAAAAGGAACAGGACGAGTACGATGCCAAGAAAGCCCGTCTCGAAAAGGAATTGATCGACAAAAAATCGGCTTTTGAACAGGATGTGACGACCCGTGAGCAAACCCTCAAAGCCGCCGAAGCGGAATTGGCAGGACTGCGCAAGGAAAATGCAGAATTCCCGGCCCGCTTGGAGAAGGCCTTGGCCGAAAAGGAAGCGGAAGTCACGGCCCGCCTCCAGACGCAGTACGACTTCAACATCAAACTCATGGCCAAGCAAAACGAAGCCGACATCCGCCTGAAAGACCAGACCGTCGATTCACTTCAAGAGAAAATCAAAGAGATGCAAATCCAACTGAAGGAGAACGCCGACAAGGCCAACCGTGCCGAGTCGAACGTGAAGGACATCGCCGTCAAGGCCATCGAGAACGCTTCAAAAATACATACGATAACTTACAAACCGGAAAAGGAAGGAAACTGAAAACATGGAAGATAAAAATTTGAAAACCCTCTTAGCAGAGGTCAAGCCAGAAATGACTGCAGAGCAAGTAGCAAATAAGTTTAACGAAATTGCGAACGAATTGTTCAAGTACTGGCATATTGAGAAAGGCAACGACTGCTACGATTTTCTGGAGATAGAGTTTTACTACTACTCCAAAGAACATCCGGATTACATTACTTATCCTCGGGACACAAAAGCAGGTCTTTGGTTCTTTCACCCGAGTGGCGTGGACATAACATTTGAAAGCAAAAGTGACTATGAGGATGGTAAAGATAAGCCGAAAGCTAAGCTTGATGACTATTTCGGAGGTATTCTTATCAGGAGCTTACTAAAGAATGGTACGGATATTTATACAGGACCTCAGATTTGTGTCAATGAAGTATTTGATAAGGTATATGCTTTTGATACGAACGGATGGCCAACGATTAAGAATACCGATTGTAGCAAAACAATACCAATATCTAATAGCGCAAGGAATATTCGTCCGTTTATACTAGGGGTTGTAAATTCTGACTGGACTGATAAAGCTCAAATCAAAAAAGCAGAAACTGTGAAGTCCCGGTATCCAGAAGAATTTGACAGAGATACAATGCGAAAGTATGTTGAAGATAGAAAGTATCGCTACTATAACGCTGATTATGAGAAAGAGCTAAAAAAGTAACCTCCCCCCCTGCATTTTTATGATTCCTTAATCAAATGATTTGCTATGATGATGCTTGAATTAATTTTTA
>JAISGW010000069.1 GCA_031262895.1 Tannerella sp.
AACTATGCCAAGCTCATCTCCGGCGTGCTGCGCTACGCGCCGGTCGACCAGGTCGTCAAGCTGGTACAGGGCATGGAGATGGACAGCGCCACCATCAACACCTGGAAGAACGGCGTCGAACGCGCCCTGAAGAAATATCTTCCCAACGGCACCGTAGCCAAGGGGCAGAAATGCACCAACTGCGGACAAGAAACCCTGGTATATCAGGAAGGCTGCCTGATTTGCACCAACTGCGGCGCTTCGCGTTGCGGATAGTCCGGTCGAAACCATAGTCCGGTGTTTACAGAAGGGGACGGGCTTTTTAGTCCGCCCCCTTTTTTGCAAAATCCTTTCAAGACGGCTGGAAGTGCCTTTACACGCGTGTAACGCGGTTTCAAGACGGCTGGAAATGCCTTTGCACGCGTGTAACGCAGTTTCAAGACGGTTGGAAGTGCCTTTGCACGCGTGTAACACGGTTTCAAGACGGCTGGAAGTGCCTTTGCACGCATGTAATGCGGTTTCAAGACGGCTGGAGGCCGCGTGGCAAGAAAGTTATCAACAAGCGGGCGGGATTATTTGTTAAAAAGATGGCTCACAAATAAGAGGAAAAGGGCATAGCTTTGCAGCGTTTTTTAATAGGAGAATATGCCGGATACTACAAATACAGGAAACAACAGGAGCAGGACAAAGACCGTCGTCGTCCCGGACATGGGGCGCCTGCAGCCCCAGGCCGTGGAGCTGGAGAAGGCCGTTCTGGGCGCACTGATGCTGGAAAAGGATGCCTATTCCATCGTCAGCGAGATACTTAAGCCAGAATGTTTCTACGAAAAGGCGCACGAGCGCATCTACACAGCCATTGTCGACCTGGCCGTCAACCAACGGCCGGTCGACATGCTCACGGTGACCGAGCAATTGCGCAAGAACGGCGACCTCGAGCTGGTGGGCGGCCCCTATTACATCGCGCAGCTCACGCAGATGGTGGCCAGTTCGGCCCATATCGAATACCACGCCCGCATCATCGCCCAGAAATACCTGGCCCGCGAACTGATTTCCTTCACCGCCTTAGTGCAGGGGAAAGCTTTCGACGAGACCATTGACGTGGACGACCTCATGCAGGAGGCCGAGGGCAAGCTCTTCGAAATCTCGCAGCGCAACGTCAAGAAAGACGTCATACAAATCGACCCCATCATCGTCGAGGCCAAGGAGCTGATGAAAAAGGCCGCCGCCCAAAAGGAAGGCCTGAGCGGCTTGCACTCCGGCTTCCATGAGCTGGACAAAATCACCTGCGGATGGCAGAATTCCGACTTGATCATCATCGCCGCCCGCCCGGCCATGGGCAAAACGGCCTTCGTGCTCTCCATGGCCAAGAACATGGCCGTACACTATAACATTCCCGTGGCCATCTTCTCCCTTGAAATGAGCAATGTGCAATTGGTCAACCGCCTCATCGTGAACGTCACCGGCATCCCCGGCGATAAAATCAAGAGCGGCCGCCTCGAAGATTACGAATGGGAACAGTTCGATTTCAAAATCAAGGACCTGCAACACGCGCCCATTTACATAGACGACACGCCCAGCCTTTCCGTCTTCGAACTGCGCACCAAGGCGCGCCGCTTAGTGCGCGAGCACGGCATCAAGTGCATCATCATCGACTACCTGCAACTGATGAACGCCAGTGGCATGAACTTCGGCAGCCGCGAGCAGGAGGTGAGCATGATTTCCCGTTCGCTCAAGGGGCTGGCCAAGGAATTAGACATCCCCGTCATCGCCCTTTCGCAGTTGAACCGCGGCGTCGAGAACCGCCAGGGCAACGAGGGGAAACGCCCGCAACTGGCCGACCTGCGTGAATCAGGCGCCATAGAACAGGACGCCGACATGGTCTGCTTCATCCACCGGCCGGAGTATTACAAGATAACGGAAGACGAACATGGCAACTCGCTTGTCGGACTGGCCGAAATCATCATCGCCAAGCATCGTAACGGCGCCATCGGCGACGTGAAACTGCGCTTCAAAAGCGAATTCGCCAAGTTCACGAACCTCGACGAGGATGTGCCTACCGTCAATTTCAGCTCAAAAATCAATTCCCTACCCTACACGGCCGACGCGCAGGCCACTGTGCCGCCCCCCATTCCGCCGGCAGGAGGCGTGGATTTCCTCCGTCCGGCCGAAAACGATCAGGTTCCCTTCTAAACCCGAAGCATCCCCCGGAAAGCCCGGCCTGAAAAATCAGGCCAGGCTTTTTCGTATGCGTCCGACGGCTTCGGCCGCCTCTTCCCGAGAAAGGCAGAGGGGAGGCAGCAGGCGGATGGTGTTGGCGCCGGCCACGCCGGTGAACACTTTTTGCTCGAAGAGCAGGCGGTTGCGTATCTCCTTAATGGGCTGCTCGAACTCCAAGCCTATCATCAGGCCGCGGCCACGCAGCTCCTTCAAGCCGGGCAAGCCGCGCAAAGCATCCAGCAAATAAGTGCCGACGGAAGCGGCGTTGGCGACCAATTGCTCCTTTTCCATGATATCCAACACGGCGATGGCGGCGGCGCAAGCCAGGTGGTTGCCGCCGAAGGTGGTCCCCAACTGCCCGTAAACGGGCTTAAACTCGGGGCTGATGAGCAAGCCGCCCATAGGGAAGCCGTTGGCTATGCCTTTGGCCACGGTAATCAGGTCAGGGCGTATGCCCGCCCACTGGTGGGCGAAGAAACGCCCCGTACGGCCGTAGCCCGACTGTATCTCGTCGAGGATGAGGCAGGCGCCATAACGGGTGCAGAGCTTGCGGAGTGCCTGCAGGAAACTGTCGTCGGGGACGATAATTCCACCCACACCTTGAATACCTTCGATGATAACGGAGGAGACGTCGCCCTTGCGCAGTTCGTCTTCCACCCGCCCGGCATCGTTGAAAGGCAGGTAAGAAACCTCCATGCCCCGGTTGACGGGCGCCTGTATCGCCGGATTGTCGGTCACGCGCACCGCTGCCGATGTGCGGCCGTGGAAAGCTTTCTTAAACGCCAGCACGCGGCCCTTCCCGTTATGGAAAGAGGCCAGCTTGAGCGCATTTTCATTGGCTTCGGCACCGGAATTGATGAGGAAAAGCGAATAGTCCTCATAGCCCGAAGCGCGGCCGAGCTTCTCCGCCAGCTGCTGCTGCAGGCTGTTGTGCACGGAATTCGAATAGAAGCCCAGCTTGTTGAGCTGTTCGCTGACCGCCGCCACGTAATGCGGGTGGCAATGGCCGACAGAGATGACGGCATGGCCGCCGTAGAGGTCGAGGTATTCCGTCCCGGCGGAATCCCACACGCGGCATCCTTTGCCGCGCACAATCTCTATGTCAAATAAGGGATAAACATCAAATGGAGACATGAATTATAAATTGTTTTTACCTTTGCCTATACATAAGATAGAATTATGGAAGCAATAACAGTCGAAATCATCAATCCCAAAGCGCAACAGTTGTTAAACGATTTGGCTGAGTTGAAACTGATACGTGTCGGCAGCTTGGAAACGGAAAAGCAACTTGCCGACGCTGTCGTAACGCACCTTGCCAGCGAAAACACTTTGGCAAAAGATTGGTTGAACGCGACAGAAGACTTGGCATGGAAAGACTTATAAAAGGAGATATCGTAGTCATTCCCTTTCCCTTTTCCGATTTGTCGGCTTCCAAAAAACGTCCTGCATTAGTCCTTGCTACCATGGAAGGCAATGATATTTTGCTTTGCCAGATAACCTCCCAAAACAGAACGGACAAGTATGCCGTACCCTTGCAAGCAAGCGCTTTCCAAAGAGGTTCTTTACCTGTTGATTCGTATATCCGTCCAACACGGATATTTACGGCAGACAAGGCGCTGATTATCCGAAAGGCCGGATGCCTCCGTACGGAAATACTGCAAGTAGTCGTAGGCCGCATCATTTCATTATTACAGGCATAAATTCATTACTAAATAAATTAGAAGGCGGACGGCTTGAGACGTAGTCCGCAGGTCTCGTCGAGACCGAAGAGGAGGTTCATGTTGTGGACAGCTTGTCCGGATGCACCTTTGAGCAGGTTGTCGATGACGGAGAGGATGAGCAGTTTGCTTCCGTGCTTTTCTACATGGAGCAGGCATTTATTGGTGTTGACCACCTGCTTCAAGTCTATATTGGCCGCACTGAGATGCGTGAAAGGCTGTCCGTCGTAGAAATCCGTGTAGATTCGGCATGCCTCTTCCTCTTCCAGCGGGCAATCCAGATAGATGGAAGCGAAGATGCCCCGGGCGAAATCACCGCGCATGGGAATGAAATTGATGGGGACAGGCTGGCTGCCCTGCAATTGGGCGAGGCTTTGCCGTATCTCGTGCAGATGCTGGTGGGCAAAAGGCTTGTAAACGGAGATGTTTCCCATACGCCAGCTGAAATGGCTGGTCGGACCGGGCTTGACGCCCGCGCCGGTGGAGCCGGTAAGGGCCGTGACCTGCACTTCTCCCTCTCGTAGCAACTTCCGCGCAGCCAGGGGCAGCAAGCCCAACTGGATACAAGTAGCGAAACAGCCGGGATTGGCAATATGCTTAGCCGCACGGATGCGTTCCCGGTTCAGTTCGGGCAAGCCGTAAACGAAGTCGTTGCCCTCGGCTTCCAGACGATAATCCTGCGAAAGGTCTATGACCCGCAAGTCTTTCGGCAGCTCATGCCGGGCGAGAAACTTCTGCGTGTCGCCGTGCCCCGTACAAAAGAAGAGGCAGTCGACGGCATCGAAAGGCAGCTCCGAGGTGAAGCGCAGTTCGGTATCCCCTTCCAAGCCCTCATGCACATCGGCCAAGCGGTTGCCCGCGTTGCTCTGGCTGTTGACGAAGGTGATTTCGGCCTCGGGATGGCAGAGCAGCAGGCGAATCAGTTCGCCCGCCGTATAGCCTGCCCCGCCGATGATTCCGCAACGGATCATTTTTCCTTGTTTACATTATAATATATCTTCATCTGGTTGCCCAGTATCTTGGTGAAGCCCTTCACGTCGTCGGCCGTCCAAGCCTTCTGTTCCTCGCCGTAAACGCCGAAGTCGCTCTTCATCAGGTCGTGCTCGCTCTGTATACCGACCAGCGTGTAGCCGTAAGGGCGCAGGGTGAGGAGCACACGTCCGGTGATGTTCTTTTGCGTGCTTTGCAGGAAGCATTCCATGTCGCGCATGACCGGTTCAAGGTATTGCGCCTCGTGGAGGAACATACCAGACCAGGTGCCGAT
>JAISGW010000123.1 GCA_031262895.1 Tannerella sp.
ATACGTATGCGCAGCACGTCGGCCATGCTTCCCTGGGACATCCCTGAACCTTCCTCCGGCGCCTCGTAGCGGCGCAGCGCCAAAGTTTCCAATTCGCTCAGCAAAAACGTGTCCTCCCGGTTGTATTTTTCCTCTTGATGCAAACGGCAGAGCGCGAACCACTGCGCCTGCACTTCGGCGCGCAGGAGGTCGCGCGCTTGGCGGTACTGTTCGTAAGCGGCCTTTGCCCGATGGGCGGCGGCACTGCGGCGGGCGCCAAGGACACCCGGCCAGGGAAACATCTGCATCAGTTGGAATTGGGCGGCTTCCTTGCCGCCGACCAAGGCCATGGGCGGGGTGAAAATGCCGAGGTCTAATTTGGGGTCCTGCAAACCGCCCGCCTGCGGGATTTCCTGCCGGGCGGCCTTATAAAGAATGTAGGCGGAACGCAGGCCGGGATTGCCTTGCTCGGCCGCTTCAAGGTAAGTCGACAGGGAATCGAGCCTTTCCTGCCCCCAAAGGGGCACGCTTCCGGCCGCAAGCCAGACAGATAATATGACAAGCCATTGCTTCATTGGTTTGACTAAACACACTTCGGCAAAGATAAGCACTAATCAATGAAGAATTAAGCCTTGAGCGTGGAGAATTGGTTTCGCTTTTTGAAGACAGGCTGGGGATTTTGCGCCGGAAAACCTTATATTTGTCGGACAAGAGGCGGAAAGTTACGCCTCAGGGCGGAGCCGCTTGCGCCGCATGCAATTTCTAATTTATAATTTGTGGCTTATAATTGGATTTTTGCTATTCCCGCGACGTGATAAATACCAAAAAGACAACCCCTTTTCCAAAAGTATCGGACAAAACCTGCCAAATGGGAGAAATTGCCAATGACAAAATGGCAAAGCTCTGGCTTTCAACGGAAACAAAGTAACGTTTTTTTGAAACGGGCTCGCGAGAAACATTTTGCTAGCTCGTGAGTTTGTCGCCGCAAGACGTTGATTTTTTTCCGCAAGACCTTACATTGTTTTTGATAGTTCGCAAGTCCGTCGCGACGAACGCACGAGAAAATTTCAACGAAGCATCAGGCTGCACGCCAAGCAAGACGTGAAGAGGTTAAAATGGAAACCGAAGAGATTTTTTTAATATCTAAGACTAAAACGTTTTTATATGAGTGTAAAAATAAATTATTATTTTTGCGGCGTGTTGATGTGTATAACACCACCATGAAACAAATTATCATATAAATCTAAAAAGTCAAACGACAGATGAAAAAGAGAAGTCAAAACATTCGACCAAACTTGGGTCTGGTCCTCTCTGCCGCGGGGATGCTGGTTCTCAGCCTGCCATCCGCTTTTGCTACCGGGGCGACTACCCCCATGAAAATCCCGACCGTGCAACAACAACGGCAAGGGCAACAAGTATCCATCACCGTCACTGATGAGGCAGGCTCGCCACTTCCCGGGGCAAACGTCACCTTCCGGGTGGACGGCAAGACTGCCGGCAACGTGACCGATGCCGAGGGTAAGGTGTCCCTGCAGAACGTCCCGGGAAATGCCACGCTGACGATTACCTACATCGGCTATGAACGGCAGGAAGTCGTGCTTAACGGGCGCCGAAACTTACGCATCTCGCTCAAGCCGAACAGCGAGCAGCTTTCCGAAGTGGTAGTGGTCGGCTTCGGCACCTTGCAAAAGAAGCAGGTGACCAACGCCGTTTCCTCCATCAAAGGTGACGACCTGATGGTCGGCGTCGGCGGAGCCGACATCTCCACCTCCCTCCAGGGGAAAATCTCCGGCTTGGTGATGTACAACCTCGGCTCTACCAACGCATCTACCACCTTTCAGCTCCGCAGCACCGGCTCCATTAACGCCAGCACGGCGCCGCTGATTGTCATCGACGGTTTCCCCGATGCCGATATCCGTTCCATTAACAGCGAAGACATCAAGTCTATCGACGTGTTGAAAGATGCCTCTGCCGGCGCTATCTATGGCTCCCGCGCCGCTAACGGCGTCATCCTGATTACCACCAAGAGCGGCCTGAACACCGGCGGCAAGGCCAAGGTGACCTACGTCGGCGAATTCAGCAAGAAGCAGAACTACAACGCCCCGGAAATGCTGAGCGGCCGCGAATACGCCGAACATAAGGTCGGCACCGACTACGGCGGCGACGTGGACTGGTGGAAGGAGCTGACCAATACGAAGAACTTTTCGCAGACGCACAACGTCACGGTGATGATGGGTACGGAGACAGCCCAGATTTATACCAATTTCTTCTACGAAAAACAAGAGGGCATTTCCTTCGCCGACAGCCGCCAGGATTACGGCGGACACATATCGAGCCACTTCAACCTCTTCGACGGCTGGTTCGAATTGCGCCCGGACGTCTCGTACCGGCAGGCCGGCCGCGACAACGTGCTCGGCAGTTACGGCGTCTACCAGCAGGCCATGCGCAACAATCCTACCCGCTCGCCCTACGACCCGAACAGCCAAACCGGATACAACGTCTGGCTGAACGAGACGCTTGACTACAACGTGCTGGCGGACCTGATGCTCAACAATTACTACGGCCTCGACAAGTGGTTCACACCCAAGATTGACATGAAGTTGAACATCAAAGCCGTCGACGGCTTGAGCTACGACCAGATTGTGGGCTACGATAACCGCCAATGGGAATACCACTGGTATTCGCCTTCCTATACGCAGGACGAGTTGCAGAACAGCCGCAAGGGTTCCGCAACGCTCAGCTTTTCTAAAGACGAGCGCATCAGTACGCAAGGTTATTTTAGCTATAACCATGAGTTCAAAGGCGGGCACAAGGTGAGTGCCACAGCAGGTTATGACTACTACCGTTACGACAGCGAGAACTTTTCGATGAGCAACTACAATTTCTCCGTCGACGGCATCAAGTACTGGAACATCGGCGAAGGCTCTTACCTCTCCGACGGTAAGGCCGGCATGAGTTCGGGAAAATCGGTCACGGAAAAGAACATGGCCTACTTCGCCCGCGCCAATTATTCCTATAAGGACAAGTACAGCATCCAGGCCTCCATCCGCCGCGAGGGTTCTTCCAAGTTCCCGGTCAAAGGGCGTTGGGGCAACTTCCCCAGCGTATCCGCTGCCTGGAACATGCAGAAGGAATCTTTCATGAACAATTTCGACTGGCTGAAGGAACTCAAGTTGCGCGCTTCCTACGGACAGGT
>JAISGW010000171.1 GCA_031262895.1 Tannerella sp.
TTCCGCTTCGCCGAACTTGCCGCCCGTATCCGAGCCTTGCTCCGGCGGCCTGCGGAAGAAATGCCGCCTGCCCCGAGCTGTGGCGACCTGCAGCTCTTCGCCGACGAGCACCGCGCCCAACGCGACGGCCGGAACATAGACCTCAGCCTGCGCGAATGCTGCCTGCTGGATTGCCTGATGCGGCACGCAGGCAAGACCTTGCGCCGCGAAGACATCATTCGCGCAGTCTGGGAGAAGGAACCCGGACGCAACATGAACATCGTTGACGTCTATGTCAATTACCTGCGAGCCAAAATAGACAAGGACTTCGAGCACAAGCTTATCCATACCGTTCCCGGCGTTGGTTACCGGCTCGAAGCGTGATGACGGAAAAACGATTAGCCTGGCGTTATACATACTTGGCCATCGGCACGGTAGCCGCCCTTAGCCTGGCCTTTTACCTTTTGATGGGAGCTTTTCCCCGGCAACTTTGGCCGTTACGGCTCTGGGTTTTGTTGGCTTATCTACTGCTTTGCGGTATCGACTTATGGATAGTGGGCCGCCGTTACGCCAGGGCCTTGCTGCAATGGACGGAACGCGCCTACCAAAACGAAAAGGCTTTTGTCAGCAATGCCTCACACGAGATGAACAATCCACTGACCGCCATTCAGGGCGAATGCGAAATCAGTCTCATGAAAGAACGCAGCCCTGCCGAATACCAAGCCGCACTCGGACGCATCGAAGTGGAAAGCGAGAGGGTCATCCGTCTGATGAAACAGCTGATGTTCCTGGCAAAGGGGGAAGACGAAATCCTCAAAGCCGCCCGTGAACCTATCGTGCTGGCCGATTTCCTTATGCAGTTCATGGAAAAAAGGATACAGTTCCAACCTGCCGACTTCAGCTTCGAAGTGGAAGCCAATCCCGAACTGCTGCGCACGGCCTTGGGCAATATCATCGGCAATGCGCTGAAATATTCGGGCGACAAATGGGTGGAACTGCATCTGGAAGGGCACGTGTTGGAAGTGCGCGACCAAGGCATCGGCATCCCCGCCGAAGAACAGGAGCGGGTGCTCCAACCCTTCTACCGGGCCGCCAATGCCCGTGATTACGCAGGCAGCGGCATAGGCTTAAGCCTCGCCTTGCACATCCTGCGCATTTACGGTGCCGAACTGCGCCTCTCTTCCCGTCCGGGTAAAGGCACAACGGTGCGCATAGACTTCCGTGCCCTTTAACGTCGGCCGCCGCCTCTTTCGCTGCGCCCTCTTCTGCCGGAAGAAAAGGACGAACGTCCGGAATTGCTGCGTCCAGAACTGTAGGATTCCTTCTGCCGTTTCTGTTCGGCCTTCATGTTCGACTTGTAACTGTTCTTCAAAGTCTTCTTGACCGATTTGTCCAACTTCTTATCGCCCCTGTTGACGACATAAGCCCTTTGGATGTCGTTCTGGTGGGTGACCACGTAGTTAGGCTGTTCGTGCCGCAGCATATAATTATAATGTGCCGGCACGTAAAGCGCGCGCAGACGGGAGGCATTATTGCGCGGGCTGAGTATCAGATAAGTGATATAGGTGTACGGCCCGTTGTTGTACACCTCGTAATCCTGGCAATAGAAGTTCAACAGGTCGCCCATATCCGTATAATTGACGACCAGGTTCCCGTAGCGGGTCTGCAAGTCTGCAAGCAAGCGTCCCGACATGGCTTGAAAGAGCACGGAAGCAGCACTCGCGTCACGGTAAAAGCGGTCGCATTTGTAAGTGACCGTGACAAAATCATAGCCTTTCATCTGAAAGGTGGAATAATTGGCAAGCGCCTGTGGCTGCCAGCCCTTTTCGCGGTTTGCGATGAGCACCTGAGCATTCCCCGCAACACAGAGCAGGGCAAGACCGAGTGTAAAAAGCAATCTTTTCATTTTCATGTTGTTTGTTTCTTGTCTAAATAACACATAATAAAAAGAGAACGCACAAAGGGGCAGAATATTTTTCAAACTTCCCCCTCGAAATTTGTCGTAAGTTTGCCGAAAAAGAATACAATCTTAAAAACAAGAAGCAATGAAGAAATTGGTCGTACTGACTGGGGCGGGGATGAGCGCTGAAAGCGGCATTTCTACCTTCCGCGATTCCGGAGGTCTCTGGGAAAAGCATCGCGTAGAAGACGTAGCCACACCTGAAGGTTTTGCCCGTAACCCGGAAATGGTGCTTGATTTTTACAATGCCCGAAGGAAAGAGCTGCTGGCTGCCCGGCCGAACGCCGGACATTACGGCCTGGCCGCGCTGGAAAAAGACTTTGACGTACAGATTGTCACGCAAAACGTGGACGACCTGCATGAAAGAGCCGGCAGCAGCCACGTCATCCACCTGCACGGTGAGCTGATGAAGGCCTGCGCCGTGGATGACCTGCAAAGCACTTACGACCTGCCGCCGGAAAAGCCGGAAATACATCTCGGCGACAAGGCGCGCACCGGCAAGCAGCTACGTCCCTTCATCGTCTGGTTCGGCGAGGCCGTCCCCTTAATCACCCAGGCAGCCCAAGCCGTAGAAGCGGCCGACCTGTTAGTCGTCATCGGCACTTCGTTGAAGGTTTACCCGGCTGCCGGATTGTTGGAATACGCCCGCAGTGGCATCCCTATTTTCCTGATTGACCCCAAGCCGGTCGACACTTACCGCCGCGACATCCGTTTTATCCAGAAGGGAGCTTCGGAAGGCGTCAAAGAACTCAGCAGCCTGCTGCAAGCCTACCGCCATTAAAAGCAAAGAAAAGAGCCGGCAGCGTAAAGCTGCCGGCTCTTTTCTTTGTTTTTAATTGTACCCTGTTTCAATATCCCGGATTCTGCTCCAAGAGCGGATTAGCGCTCATGACACTGTAATGAATGGGGAAATGACGCAGGTTTGCATCGTTCGTGGCCTGATGATCCCACCAGCTTTCGGTGACGTAGGCGTTCCAACGAATCAGGTCGGTGCGACGACGTGCCTCGCCGATGAACTCTTGCATCCACTCGTCCAACATGCGGTACTTGCCATCGGTGCCTTGCAGGCTGGCGGCAGTCACCGCATTGGGGTCGCCGTTGGGGAAGTAACGTTTGCGTACGGTGTTGATCAGGTCGGCTGCACCTTGGAAGTCGCCCGAACGCATCTTGCATTCAGCCAGCGTATAATAGAACTCAGCCAAACGCATAACGGGGATGTCGGGATTGAACATCAAACTGTGGTCAGCCTGGGTCGGACGTGGGCTACGCTTGAGCAGCCGGATGCCCGAGTTCTCCTCGCCGTGGGCAATGTCGGATTTCTTATAGTCGCTCGTGCCGACACGGTCCGGAGCCAAATAAGCCACCTGGTCTATGAGGGTGAGTATCTCGCCCTTGTATTCGCGTGCGCCGACGCAGTACCATGAAGTGTCGACCGGATTGACGAGCCTTCCGGCGAAGAACATGCCCTCGTACTTTCCGCCGCCTTTATACGTATAAATTTGCTTGCGGATGTCTTGGTCGCTGAACTTGCGATAAGGGCCGGAGAGCTTGAAGGTGTAAGGCTTTCCGTCGGGGTCGAGGCTGGGTTGCAGGCAGTAGCCGTTGTTGCCGCCGGTGCTTTGCAGTCCTCCGAGATAATTGCGGATATTGTACGGCATCCACTGATCCCAGTATTCGCCGTCGGTCTCAGCCTTGGCGTTCTGCGAGGGTACAGTCCACATAATTTCGGGAGAAGTCTCGTTGTTGAAGCCGAAGATGTCGGTCCAATCCGGGTCAAGCGCGTACTTGCCGTACTTGCCGTCGATGATATCCTGGCAAATCGCGGCGGCCTTGTCATACATGGGCGTGCCGATGTAGGTTTCCGCATTGAAATAGAGGCGCGCCAAGAGTCCGGCGGCCACGGCTTGGTGGACGATGTTGGTTTCCGGCGCCCCCAGTTCGGTCTTCACCGGCAGGTTGGCGATGTTCGCTTGCAAAATGGAATCCACGTAGTTAAAAGTCTCCAATGCCGTAGAGCGTCCTTTGACCGGGTCGGAAGTGGAATTGTAGAGCGGTACGCCGCCGAAGAAGTCCAAGCCGTCGAGGTAGAAGGAGGCGATCAGCGTCTTGAGCTGGCCTTCCATGGAAGAGAGGGTGCTCTCGTCAAATCCGAGAGAAGCCAAGTCGACTTGCTGAAGGTCTTCCCAGGCAGACCAGGCAAGGGCCACACCCATGCCGAAGCCTTTCCAACCGTCGTTGATGGCCTCCATGTCGGTGGTGTAGTGATGGTGGTGGAAGTTCTGGAAGACGGCGCCGTTGTACCAGTCGGAGCCGCGGGTGGGCAGGCAAATCTCATCGGTGCCCAATTCCTGGAGTTCCCAGCGGGGATTGTTCGAGGCCAGATACCAGCGCCAATGGGTGAAGGGGCGGTCGAAACGCTGCCAGACGGCGTCTTGGTTGGTATAAAAGGTGGAAGGCACCACCTGCGAGTAGAAGACGGGATCGATGTTGCAGGAGGAAGCCGCCAACAAAAGGGCCGCACCGGCAACGAGGAAGGAAGCTAAAGCTTTATATCTTTTCATGTTTATTTCCTTTCAATTAAAAGTTCAACTTAAGTCCGAGTGTCCACGTACGCACGACGGGATAGAAGTAATTGGAATCCCAGAAGCGTTCGATGCCGCCGTCCCAGCCGGTGATGTTCACTTCCGGGTTCATGCCGCTGTAACCGGTCAGGCAGCAGACGTTGCCCACGGTGCCGTAGATGCGGATATTGTCCACCCATTTGGTGTACTTCTTGATGGGCAGGGTATAGCCGAGGGTGATGGCGTCGATTTTCAGGAAGCTGCCATCCTCAAGGTAGTAGTCGCAAAGCTGCTTCTCTCCCTTGATGTTAGCATATTTCGTATAGGCGGTCTTCAGCAAATTGGTATTGCCCTTGCCTTGGATGCCGAAATACATGGGCAGCGTGTTGTAAACGTCGAAGTCCAACCAGGAACGCAGGTTGATGCCCAAGTCCCAGTTCTTATAAGTCAGCGTATGGTTCCAGCTAAGGATGACCTTGGGAATGTAGTTGCCCATGTATTGGCGGTCTTCTTCGGTCTTTTGGGCGGCGGGAATGACCTTGCCGTCCTTGTTGTAGAGCAGCCAGTCGCCGTTGTCGTCAAAGCCGGCGAACTTCCACATGTAAAAGGTGCCGAACTTGGTGCCGTTGGCGATGCGGTGCGCGTAGCCCGGGTCGCCCGGCGAGGGGAATCCGCCGCCGTTGAAATAGGTGTCGGCGCCGTAGAGATTGTCTATCTTCTGGCTGAAATGGCTGGCCAGGATGTGGCTGCTCCAAGTGAAATCGTGGTTCTTGATGATGGCGCCGCCCAGTTCAAACTCCCAGCCCCGGGCACTCATGGAGCCGACGTTCTGCATCTGGTTGTCTTGCGTGTAAGGCGGCTGCGGCACCTTGATGGAATAGAGCATGTCGGAAATCTTGTCGGTGTACCAGTCGAACTTGCCGTATAGGCGATCGTCGAAGAAGGAAAAGTCCAAGCCGAAGTCCCATTCGCTCTTCGTTTCCCAATGCAGGTCAGGGTTCACGTTCTGCGTCTTGCCGTAAGAATATGCCCAGCTTCCGTCGGGCAGCATCCAATTCGCGTCGCTGCCCAGCAAATCGGCCATGTAGGTGGAACT
>JAISGW010000153.1 GCA_031262895.1 Tannerella sp.
CACCTTCCCCGAACGCAATAACCTGCCGAAAGTGGCCATGCCCGAGGTCGAGGTGAACTGGTATGACGGCGGCATGATGCCCGATCGTCCGAAAGGTTTCCCGCAAGGGAAAGAGCTGATGGGTGGCGACGGCGGCCTGACTATCTTCTACGGCACCAAAGACACGCTGGTATGCAGCTGCTACGGCGCCAAACCTTGGCTGCTTTCGGGCCATCCGCTTGACGCTCCGATGACGGAACGCCGCTTGCCGCTCGGCCCCGACGGCAACCCCATCTCTCACGAAATGGATTGGGTGCGCGCCTGCAAGGAAGATCCCGCCAACCGCGTCCTGCCGAAGTCCGACTTCTCGCAAGCCGGCCCCTTCAACGAAATGGTCGTCATGGGCGTTTTGGCCATCCGCCTGCAAACCCTCAACCGGGTGCTCGACTGGGACGGCCCCAACATGCGCTTCACCAACATCAACCCCGAGGACAAAATCCGCATCGTCTTGAAGAACAATTTCCATATCGTCAATGGCGACCCGAAGTTCGACAAGATCTACACGGATCCCGTCCCCGCACAGGAGTTCGCACAGGAGCTTATCAAGCATACCTACCGCGACGGCTGGACGCTGCCTCCGATGCCCGCATAAGAATCCTTTAACAAACCGACGTTTTTTTAATGTGATATTTAAAATGAAAAAAAGTGCAATTCTGGCCAGCGCCTTTGCTACGCTCTGCGTGCTCGCAGCCTGCAACGGCAACAAGAAGGCCGAACAACAAAAGCAACAAACTCCCGCCGCCGCAGCCCAACCCGCCGCAACGGCCAAGGCCGATTCCGTGCCCGCCTACAAATTGATGGAAGGCCTGCCGCAAACCGACATCTCCAAGTACAAAGCCGACAAAGAGGGCTACATCAGCCTCTTCGACGGCAAGACCCTCACGGGCTGGCGTGGCTACGACAAAGCCACCGTGCCCGGCGCCTGGAGCGTTGACAAGGGTGCCATCCATATCAAAGGTTCGGGGAACGGGGAAGCCGGTGCCCGTAACGGCGGCGACCTGATTTTCGCCCACAAGTTCAAAAACTTCGACCTCAAGTTCGACTGGAAGGTTTCCAAGGGCGCCAACTCGGGTGTCATCTACCTCATCCAGGAAGTGGAAGGTCAACCTTCCTACATCTCGGCTCCCGAATACCAGGTGCTCGACAACGTGAACCATCCCGATGCCAAGTTGGGTGTGAACGGCGACCGTCAATCGGCTTCCTTGTATGACATGATTCCCGCCCAACCGCAAAACTCCAAGCCTTACGGCCAGTGGAACACGGGTGAAATCATGGTTTACGAAGGCACCGTCGTACACTACCAGAACGGTAAGAAGATGCTGGAATACCATTTGTGGACCCCGCAATGGAAGGAAATGCTTGACAAGAGCAAATTCAGCAAAGACAAATGGCCTCTCGCTTACGAACTGCTGATGAACTGCGGCGGCGCAAACCACGAAGGCTACATCGGATTGCAGGACCATGGCGACGATGTCTGGTTTAAGAACATCCGCATCAAGGAGATGAACAACAAGTAAACGCTCGTTCTCCTTATGTACCAAAGAGAGAGAGGGGGAAGACGAAAGTCTTCCCCCTCTCTCTCTTTGCATCAAGGGATACCCTTAGGCAATGGCGCGGCGTTCGGGTTTTTGCGCCTGTTTTCGGAATTCAGTGGCGTTTAGCCCGGTCATGGTCTTGAAGAAACGACTGAAAGAAGGCGGGTCTTCAAAGCCGAGGAGCAGGGCAATTTCTTTGGAACTTTTCGAGGTGTAGTAGAGCAGGCGTTCGGCCTCGGCGATGATACGGTTGTGGATGACCTTTATCGGGGATGGCTGATGATAATAGGCCAACACGCTGGATATCGTCTTGGCCGATTTGTTGAGCAGTTCGGCATAGTCGTTTACCTGCTTCTTTTCCCGAAAATGTTCATCCACCATGGCGTAGAAGTTACGCATGGTTTCGAAGCGGGCATTGCGCAGGGGCTGTATGCCCAGCTTGTTGCGCGCCAGTCGGCAGCAGATAATCAAGGCCCGTTTGAGGATGAGCCGCAGCATCTCGTCGCGCATGGCGTCGTCCATGCAGATTTCTTCGACGAAGACGGTTTCCAAACGGCGCAGCTTGACGGCGTCCTCTTCCGTGATGCGGAAACTGGTGACGTTCAGGGAGCCGTTGAACAGGAGGCCGTTGCAGCATACCTCGTTGTCATGGTCGACAATCTGGTAAAAACGGCTGTTGAACAGCATGGCACCGTACTTGCCGTTGACTTCCTTCAGTTCCACGTGATGGAGGTAAGACAGGGTTACGATTTCGCCGCCATGGAAAACGAGCTGTTCATGGTTCACGAGCAGCTTCATCATCCCTTCCTTCACCCAGATGATTTTATAGAGGCTGTTGCTGCGCAGCATGCCCGCTTCTTCTTCCAGGTCATTACATAAAATGAGCCGGCTCTTTATCTTCGGATTGTCGTAAACGTACTTCATAGTTGTTGTATATTCCGCGCTAAAAGTACGGCTTTCTTTTAGCCCCGCAACATTGGATTGTGATTTTGTATGATTTATCCTGCAAAATTTGTACGATGGCGCCTTAGCGGCAGCAGTCGCGGACCACTAAGCCGGCAAGGGTGAAGCCGAAGGTGGCGGTGACTTGTACGAGTGAGCCGCGCCCTTCGCAGGCCATGGGCGGCTCGTCGCTGAAGACGCAGGTGAATTTCTTCCCCGGCAAGAGGCCCGATTTCTTCAGGCGGTGCCTCAGGGCGGCAGCCAGTGGGCAGCCTTGCACTTTCCAGAACTCGGCCGTGCGTACGCGGGTATTGTCCATCCGCAGGGCGGCGCCCATGGAAGAGAAGAAAACGCCGGGCAGGCGGGTGGCCGTCTGGATGAGATGTGTCTTGTCGGGCAGGCTGTCAATGGCGTCGAGTATGTAATCGTAGTTTTCCAAAGCGAAGGAGGCGGAACTTTCGGCGGTATAGGCTTTTTCTATGGTGTCGACTTCGGCCTCCGGGTTGATGTCAAGCAGGCGTTCGCGCAGGACTTCGGCTTTCATGCGTCCGATGCTGCTGCCGGTGGCCGGCAGCTGGCGGTTGATGTTGCTGGCGGCCACGCGGTCGAAGTCGACTAAGGTCAGATGACCTATCCCGGAGCGTAGCAGGCCCTCTGCACACCAGCTGCCCACGCCGCCCAGGCCGAAGAGAATGACCCGCGTGTCGGCGAGCCGCCGCATGTTCGCGGCGCCCAGCAGCAATTCCGAGCGCTGGAAAATGTCTTCCTTCTTATTCGTTTCCATGAGTGGCGAGGCTCCGGTTGATTTCCTCTATATAGGCCAACAGCTCGTCGCGCCCCTCTCGCTTTTCCGCCGAAGTGAGGAAAATGGGCGGCAGTTCTTCCCAGGTCTCGAGCAATTTCGTCTTGTACGTCTTTATGTTTTCCGACAGACAGTTGCGCGACAGCTTGTCGGTTTTGGTGAAGACTATGGCAAAGGGGATGCCGCTTTCACCCAGCCATTCCATGAATTCGAGGTCTATCTGCTGAGGCGTATGGCGGCAGTCCAGCAAGACGAAGAGGCAGGTCAATTGTTGGCGTTCCAGCACGTAATCTTCGATGATGCGGCGCAGGCGTTCGCGGTCTTCCTTGCCGCGCCGGGCATAACCGTAGCCGGGCAGGTCCACGATGTACCATTCCCGGTTAATCAGGAAATGGTTGATGAGCAAAGTCTTCCCCGGCGTTTGCGAGGTCATGGCCAAGCCCTTGCGCTTGGTCAGCATGTTGATGAGTGAGGACTTGCCCACGTTGCTGCGGCCGATGAAGGCGTATTCGGGCTTCACCCCTTCGGGGCATTTGCGGTAGTCGGTGTTGCTGATGACGAATTCAGCGGTCTTTATTTCCATTTGCTTCTGATTGATGCCGCAAAGCTACGGCTTTTTCGGGTTTCTTTCCCTTTTCCGACAAGAGCCATAGGCCCAGGAAGGTGAGCGCGCCGTTGAGCATCAGCAATTCGTAGCTGAAAGTGTAGTTCGCATAGCGTTTGGCTATATAGGAAAGGAAGAGACAGAGTAGGGGGGAGAGGATGCAAATGCAGGGCACGAAGCGGTCGCGGGGTTTCCGACGGGTGAACAGGCCGAAAGCGAAGAGGCCCAGCAGCGGGCCGTAGGTATAGGAGGCCAGCATGTACAGGGCGTCGATGACGCTGCGGTTGTTGAGCGCTTTGAAAAGATAAAGCGTCAGCAGGAAGACGGCAGAGATGCAGAGGTGTGTGCGCAGGCGGATACGTTTGGCGCGGGAAGCTGTTCCCTTTTCTACGCCGAGCAGGTCCACGCAAAAGGAGGTTGTCAGGGCGGTCAAGGCTGAATCGGCACTGCTGAAGGCGGCCGCAATGATGCCGATAGTGAAAAACACGAGGACAGCCTGCCCCAGCAGGCCGGAAGTGCAGAGCATCGGCAGGATGGCGTCGCTTGAAGCCGGCAGGGCAAGCCCTTTGGCGGCGGCAAAGGCGAGCAGCAGCACGCCCAAGGAGAGGAAGATGAGGTTGACGGGTGTGAAGGCCAGGCCGTAAACGTACATGTTCTTCTGCGCCTCGCGCAGGTTGCGGCAGGAAAGGTTCTTCTGCATCATGTCCTGGTCTAAGCCGGTCATGACGATGACGATGAAGATGCCGCTGAAGAATTGCTTGAAGAAATTTTGCGTGCTGTGCCAATCGTTGAATTCGAAGATGCGGGCATGCGGGCTGTCCGCTATGGTGCGGAACAGGCCGCCCATGTCCAAGCCCAGAAGGTCTTTCACGTGCCAAAGGATGAGGCAGAGCATGGCGAGGAAGCAGAGGCATTGCAGGGCGTCGGTCCATACAATGGTGCGTATGCCTCCCCGGAAAGTGTACAGCCAAACCACGCAGATGCTGAGGAAAGCCGTCAGGCCGAAGGGTATTCGCCAGGCGTCGAAGACATATTCCTGCAAAATGAGCACGACCAGATAGAACCTCACGGCCGCGCCCAGCAGCTTGGACAGCAGGAAAAAGGATGCGCCCGTCTTATAGCCCCGGCGGCCGATGCGTCCTTCTAAGTAAGTGTAAATGGAGGTCAACTGCAACTTGTAATATAGGGGCAGCAAGACCTTGGCAACGATAATGTAACCGAAAAAGAAACCCAGCACCGTCTGCATATACGTCATGTCTATGCCCCGCACCATGCCCGGCACGGAAACGAAGGTGACGCCCGAGAGCGAGGCGCCTATCATGCCGATGGACACCAAGTACCAAGGCGATTGGCGGTTGCCGAGGAAGAAGGCCTCGTTCGCATTGCCGCCCCTGCGTCCCGTCAGATGGGAAATCAGGAGCAGCAAGGCGAAGTAGGCGGCAATGATGCCGATGACGAGCCAGCCGTTCATTTAGTCTAATAGCCCGGCAAGGCCGGTCGGCAAATAGAAGGTGTTATTCGCGTCCACATAGACGACGACCGAATTCAGGTGAATCGTATCCGGCTGTTTCTTGCCCGACTTCAGTTCCACCAAGTTTGTGTAAGGACGGATGAGCAACTGCTTCTTCTTGCCTTTTACCAGCAGGCTGGGGAAGCCCCCTTTGCCGGCGGCCGGCAGTATCTCGTATTTATAGTCCTTGAAAACATCGGCATGGCGGGCAAAGTGCGTCTTGGTGAGCAGGTCGAGGCTGTCGCGGTTGATACCGAAGAGGGCGCACATATACGCGTTCAGCTCCACATTGTCGTTCATGCCCGTCGGGCGCTGGCCGTTCGGGTTGTAAACGGAGAGGAAGACATCCTCGCCCGTGTGGCCGTGGGTGGTGAAGCCTATGCAGGTCTTCGAGGTGATGAGCTTGGTCATGAAGTCGGAAAGCTCGCCCGAGCTGTAAAGCGACTTCTCCACGCCGGCGTCCGAACGCTCCGCCATGGGAATGGGGCTGTTCTTGTATCCCTTGCAGTTATAAAGCGCCTTGAGTTCTTCGGCCGTGAGTTCGAAGCCGGCATATTGGCGGAAGATGTCCTGCACCTCCGAAGCGGGACGGCTGTTGAGCATCTTGGCGAAGCCGGCGGCCGTGAGCTTGAACTGCGAGAGCTGGTAAAAGAGCTGGTCTTTGGAGAGCTTGTCGTATCCCGTGCAGCGGGCTACGCCGATGCTGATGCCGCTGTTGCCGTGGTCGGCAGTGATGATGACGGCCGTTTCGCCGTTCTTGCGGGCGAAATCAAGGGCCGCCCCGCAGGCGCGGTCGAAAGCCTGGAACTCCCGGGCGATGCCTACGGGGTCGTTGGCGTGGGCGGCCCAGTCGACCTTGCTGCCCTCCACCATCAGGAAGAATCCCTCGGGGTTCTGTGAGAGTTTGGACAGGGCGGTGCGGGTCATCTCAGCCAGGGAGGGCTGTTGCGTCGTGTCACGGTCCAAGTCGTAGTCCATGTCGCGCTCGGCATACAGCGCCCACATCCGCTTGTTCTTGTCGGCGCGCATCCCCGGCAGGTCGTCCTTATAAAGGGAATAGCCCCGGTTTTTGAGATAAGCCTCTTCTTCGGCATTGAGCAGGCCGGCACCGCCGCCTATGACCACGTCGAGGTCGTTATGCACCATCTGCGGGGCAATCCAGGCGTATTTGCCGCGCTTGTAGCTGTGGGCCGAACAGTCGGCCGGGGTGGCGTGGGGAAATTCGCAGGTAAAGACCAGGCCGGAGGACTTGCCCATCGACATCTTCCCTGCTTCGAGCAAGGTCGCCATCGGTTGGTAGGCGCGCTTCGGGTCGGTCGGGAAAATGTCGTTTCTGGGGTCGGACAAAGGATAGGTGGCCACGTAGCCCGTCCGGCTGGGATAGCCGGTCATGTAACAGGAAGTCGTCGGCGCCGAGTCGCCTATGGGGGCGTTTGAGGAAAAGGTGCGTACCGTGCCGCACAGGTAGGGGTCGAGGAAAAGCTTCGGCCGGTCGGGATGCTCGTACCATTGCAGCCAGCGGGCCAGGGAAACGGAAGCCAACGAAGTGCCGTCGGAAATCATCAGGATGATGTTCTTGACGGGCTTGATTTGCTGTTCGTTCTCTTTTGCCTGCACGGGGTTCAGCAAGGTCGCCGCCACCAGCAGGAAGCAGAAAGTGATACTTTTTTTCATTCAAAAAACTTTTTGGTTTACCCCGCAAAGGTACTTGAAAGTTGTAAGTTGAGACAATGAGATAATAAGACTATAAGACCTTGAGCGCTTCCGATCTTCACTCTTCATCCTCCATTCTCCATTCTCCATTTTTTCTCCGGCCGCCTTGCAACCACCAAGAGGGCTAAAGCCCCGGAGATTGGTTTTGTCTTTTGTCCGTCGGCTGAAGCCGACGGCAAGTAAATGTGACTAATAATGGTTATAACGCAAGTAGTTCCATTTGGTTGCCGTTGCCTTGAAAGCCGACGGCAAGTAAATGTGACTAATAATTGTTATAAGGCAAGTAGTTTCATTTGGTTGCCGTTGCCTTTAGGCAACGGGTGTCTTATTGGTCTTCGGCTTTTCCCCCCTCTCCTTTGGAGAGGGGTAGGGGGTGAGGCCGTTTGATTTTTTGTACGATTTGGTTTTCGATTTGTACGATTTGTCACCTGTGCTAAAGAGTGCCGCTCTACTTTTGCGGTCAAAAGCGACGTGTAAAGAACATAAGTAACGAGCAATATGGCACACAAAAGCATTTTTATGTTAATGGGGGGGGGGTAGATTTGTAAACTCCCTCCGGGACGCC
>JAISGW010000229.1 GCA_031262895.1 Tannerella sp.
CGTCCAGACGTCGGAATGGTCGCGGTCACGGGAGACCGAGGTGAACGGCTGTGTTCCCGTGGTCCGATAGAGGCCGTCGCCCGCCGTACGTTCGTGCTTCCATTGATAAGTCTCGTAAAGGTGTGCCGCAAGGAAATCCTTACTTCCCAAACGCCACTTGAACAGCAGCTCGGCGAGCTGGTTCTGATGGTTCGTTCGAGTTTTGCCGCTGCTTTGTTTGAAGTATGCCTCGTCCCGTTGCCAGCCCCCGGTGACTGCGTCGTCATGGTAAGTAAGGTCGCCCACCGCCCTCCCGTAAAGGGAATAGTCGGCATTGCCCACTTCAAAATAGACGACACCCATGTCGTGACGGAGAGGGAAATCATGGCGTACGGCCGTCTCGAAGAAGCGGTAAGGCGTCCGTTTCTTTTTCAGGCGTATGTTGAGGATATGCCTGGCACCGCTGCGCAGGTAACGGGCACCCACAACATCCTGCACCTCGACCGACTCAATGTCGGCCGGGTCTATCGGGGCAATGCCCGAGTTGATGCGTTCGCCGTTGACAAGTACCAAGAGGTTGCTGCCATCGGCCATCGTCACGCTCTCCTGGGCCTCGTTGACCTCCAGCTTCGGGATTTCTTTCAAGGCACGGAAGGGGTTACCGCTTTCTTTCGCCTTCTCCGAAAGGTAGAAGACCTGCCCCGTGGCCGTGCGTCGCACCGCATTGCTGCGGCTACCCAGCACCTGCACCTCGCCAAGCCGGCCCGACAGCTCCTTATCAAGGACAAAGGGAAAACGCATCCGTCCTTCAATGTGACGGCGGCTTTCTTCGTAGGTCGTATAGCCGGGGAAGGAAATACGCAGGCCGTAGTCGCCCGCCCGCAGATTGCGCAAGGTAAAGCGCCCGTCTTTGTCCGTCAAGGCCCCGGCGTAAAGCGAGTCATTAGCCAGCAAAAGCACCTGCGCACCCGCCAGGGGTTGCCGCTTTATGTCCGTGACGCTGCCGGAAAAGCTGTTTTGCGCCGACAATCCGAGGGAAACGCAAAGAAAAAGCAAGACGGATAGCAATTCATTCATGTTTCATTCATTTATCTTGCAAGAGATTATAAAGGTAACTTTATCTCATTAGAAGATGCCTTTATCCGTATCCTTATTCTCCATCTTGCGCTCGACCTTGACCTGCGTACCAACGGAGAAGTTCCAGCTGAAACCCAGCGTGAACATGGAACGGTTGTCGTTGATATGTGACCGGCTCGAATAGGCCAGCACCCCATTGGGCAAGGTCTTGCTTGCATACTTCGACTTGGTCAGGAACCAGAGGCAACTTGCCGTGAGGCGCAAGTTCCCATGTTGCCAGAAGACACGCAAGTTGCTCCTGTTCTCATCCTTTCGCAAATAGGTGCCGTCTATTTGTCGGGAAACGATTTTCCCCTGGTATGAAGCGCCCCAGGCCCCTTTGCGAAAGTCCGCCTCATAATAAAGGGGCGTGTACCAGTGGCTGTGCTTGCCGATGAGCGGGCTGTTCACTTTCTGGTTAAGGGCAAAGCCGGATACTTTCAGGACCAGCAGGTCGCTTTTGAAAGGGCGGACGGCAAAGGAATATACGCCGCCATAGCCTACAACGGCACGGGCATTCTCGTAAGTTTCCACGATATAATCCTTGCCCGCGATATTCGTTTGCTGATAGTAGGTATCGTACGGCGCGGTTTCATAACCGCACACGCCGCCAAGGGTCAAATTCAACCAGGCATTGTCCAGGTTATAACGCAACATGCTGAGGTAGGTGTTGTCACTTTTCAGGTAAGGGTTGCCCGTGCGCAGCAGGTCAGGTGTGATTTGCTCCGCATTGTTGCTCAATTGGGCAATGTCGGGAATGTCCGGCTCGCTCTGCCAGACCCATTGCAGGTTCTGGCTGTCTGAAATCGGATAGGCAACGATAGCTTGGGGAGTGAACAGCCATTGGCTGTATTTCGCCGCGTCGTTACGGCTGTCCACATAAGTGGCGCCCAAGCTCAGGCGGTACATGACTTTGCCGATAAGACTTCCGTATTCCGCATAAAGGTAGTGGTTCTGGTTGCGTGTGAGATAACGGTACGTATCTCCGCCGGAGAGATAGTTGCTGATGTCGGATTCCGAATGTATCCAGGTACCCTTGTAACCCAGACTCAGCGTTGTGGCCAAGCCCCAGTGCTTGGTATAGGACAGCTCCCCGATTAAGGACTCCTTCCGGTTATGCAGACGCATTTGGTCGTCCAAATACACGTTTGTCGAATCGCTTTCCCTGTTCAGCTCGTTTTGCCGGCTGTTGTAATAGGTGCCGGTAAGGTCGGCCACCAATTCCTGGTCTTTCCTTATTTTATGGGAATAATAAATGTCCAGCACAGGGCCGAAGCTGCGGACGTGTTCGTCTTGGATGCCGTTTTGAAAGGAGGACATCTCTTCCTTAGATACAAGGATGTCGCTGTTTCCCTTTTCGAACTGTGTATCAAAATTGGGGGAAAACGTCAGCTGCAATGTCTGCTCATCCGCCTTATAGTAAGTGTACTTCAGATTGATGTTGTGGGTTGTATATCCGAATTTATCTCTCCGTTGATAATCGTAATTCGTTAAGATATTATCAAGCTTGTATTGGTAATTCTCCTCCACCATACGATGGGAATAGTTTCGGTAATGGCCTTCGTAATCCAAAGAGAACTGATGCCGCCCGTGTACGTATTTCAGGTAAGCGTTGCCGTTGGCGAAGCCGGTGGTAAAGGCTGACGAGGCGTCCATTCCTCCGTTCCAGCCCGTGTCCAGCGTTTTGGTGATGACGTTCACCAAAGCTTCCGCCCCGGCATAGCGGGCCGGAGGGAAGTCGTAATATTCTACCCGCAGCACCTTGTCGGCCGGGATGCTTTTCAGGTCGTTGTCCGTGGCGTGGACGCCGTTGACAAGTATTTCCAGTTTGCCGCCTCCCAATATGCTTAGCTTGTTGCTCTCGGCGTTTACGGTGAGCTGCTTGATGCCGCCCAGCAGGTCCGCCGAATAGCGGGCGGCCTTGATTTGCTCTTTGCTGAAGGTGTAGACCGACTTGTCTGCATAGTTGGTTTTCCTATTGGCCGTGACGAGCACTTCCCCCAAAGTATCGGCAGCCTCTTCCATCGTGAAATTCCGCAGCATGAAATTTCCTGTCGAAGGCATCCTGAGGCGGACATATCCGGCCAAGGTGCGGTATCCCACCGAGGAAAGGCGGTATTTGTACAGACCTGCCCGCAAGACGGGAAAAACATAGTTGCCCTTCAAATCGGTCACCGTTCCGGCGGTCATGCGGGTCGTATCCGTTCCCCTGAACAAGGCCATGTTCACAAAGGGGAGCGGTTCGCCTTTCGCATCGGCAACGCCGCCTCTCATCGCCACCTGCGCCTGCACAAGACAGGGGAATAAAAGGCCGAGGCCAATAGGAAACAGCTTGTTCATTTCCCCTTTAACGTGTAAGTAGGCGCTTTGGAACCTCCGCCGGATGTCAGCACGATATTCAAAACAGCAGCGTAAACAGCATTCGTCGGCAAGCGGTAATATTCAATTCGTTTAATTATTTTGGATGGGAGTTCCCCTATATGTTCGGCGATTTCTTGGGGCATATCCATGCCATTGACAAAGAAGCGTACACTTCCTCCACTATCGGTCACCCAATTATTACCGTCATGCTTAAGACCCGGAACCAAGCTCAGCAAGGCCGACAATTCCTTTATTTTCTTCCCTTGGGATAAAACTTCAGGTTGATATGTTTCCGGAACAATTGAAGAAGCAGTTTCGCCTTTTTCCTTCTCCATACGGATATGTACCGAGGCATTTCCGGTCACCTTCTCACCTTTCTCGTTTCTCAAATCCGTAATAGCTTCTAAAAGAAAAGTCTTTTCCTTATAACCTATTGCGTCAACTACCACATGGTAGGGTTCTGTATTATCGTAAGGGCGGATGCGATAATCACCATGCAGGCCGCTCATGGTAAAATAGGCCAATTGGGTTGTGTCCGGATAGTGGTAGAAACTGATAGAGGCAAAAGGAACTGTTTCCTGTTTGCCATTATTCTCGGCATAGACGTATGCCCCACCGATAAAGATATCTCCTTTGGCACTTAGATGCCCGAAAGGAAGGAGTAAAAGGGCAAATGCAAAAACGAACTTCATTCTTTCCATATCTTTTTCGCTATGATTAATTGTTTTTGATTTTAAGTAGCAGTTATTTTTGATTTGCAAATATAATAATTATACAAACGACTATGCCAAAGATGTTTTTTTACCGAATATTAAAACGTACGCTAAGCAGCAGCTCCGCCGGCCGAAGCTTGTAGAGGGTATAGAAACGTTCCATGTCGGTATGTCCGGTCGAGACGTACCAGGAAGTATTGAAGAGGTTGCTGCCGTCAAGCATGAAATCGACGCGCTTCAAGGAATACTTGAGTCCCGCATCGCCAAACCAGGCGGAACGGCTCCCGACTTCCAAAGCGCCGCTATCATAAAATTGTTCGGCGCTCAGATAAACAGACCATCGCCTGCCGAGTAAGAAATCCGCCCTGCCTGATTGGGCAAAAGACCGCATGAGGGGCAAATCTTGCCCGGAATGCCCCAGCTTGTTCTTTGTCCATTGATAGCGCGCCCGGTATTTAAAAACGAGAAAGGCCCCGGCAGAGGCCGTAAACTTGGGCGAAACGCTGAAGGCGTTCACCGTGTAAGCGGACAGGAGGTTTTCGTTCAGCAGGAAGGAATGCGACAGGCTGTAGTCGGCCGCAACGGAGAACTGCGAGCGCAGGGCTGTCAGGTCGGTGCCCAGATTGGCGGAAGCCCGAAACAGGCGGCTCGTATTCGGCTTGGCCACGGAGCTGTTTTCCTGCAATTCGCCCCTGAAGGTATAGGCTTCCAGCAGGTTTTTTTCCGTCTGCTTATAGGTGGCCGACAGGCTGCCGAAGAGGGCTGAAAAAGGATTTTTGTAATTAAGGGAAAGCAGGAGGCTGTGCGTCCCCTGTTTAGACACCTTGCCGTCGTTGCGGAAGAAGTTCCTGTAGGAGAGCATCACATAGCCGCGGTAGGCTTCCCTGACGTCGCCCGTCTTTTCGGCATAAGAGTAATTCATCCACAAGTTCCAGAAATGGGAAAGGGTATAGTAGGCAGAGAGAAAAGGTTCCGCGAAAAGGTAATCTTTGTCCGATTGCCTGAGATACCGCAGCGGCAGGAGGGCGAGCGCATACCCATGGCCACCAAGGTCCAGGAAATAGGAAACGGAAGCTTTCACTTCGTATTTGTTGCAATCAAGGCGGTTTTGCAGGGAGTCGGCAGCGGCTTGTCCGGGCCGTCCCGTTTTGTCGGCGTAAAGCCGGGTGTTGAGGTTTTGCAGGTCCGCATTAAAGTCCATCCGGAAACTGAATCCCTTGATACCGAACTCGGCCCGGTTGCGCGTGAGGAAATCATGCAGCCGCAGGTTTTGGATAGCGCTTGCGCCTTGCGTGTCCACAATGCCGAACAGTCCGCCGTACAAGAGCGGGTTCACGGCCAAGTCCTGCGACAGCCGCCTGTATCCGAGGAAGGATTGCAGGCGGTATCTTTTGCTTCCAAGGCGTTTGACGAAGTCGAAGGTGTTGCTTACGGCATAATCCGGGCTGTTCAAGACTTGGGAGATGCTGTCGTCCGGCCGGTTAACGTTCCCCCTCTGCCGTTTCCGGTCGGCCGACAATTCTAATTTGTCGCTGAGGTAAAAGCGGTCGGTATTGGTTTCCAGGAGCAGGCCCGCCTCGGCCTTGTCGTCTGTCAGGCGGGCATCAAGGTCTTCCGCTATCCGCAGCGCTTCCTGTCCGGGGAGGTAGTATTCGCTCAGGGAGCGGCTGCGGCTGCGGTCTTCGTCATGCAGGAATTGAAGGTTCGTGGTCAGCGTATATGTTTGGGAGAGTTTGCGGGTGTCGTTCAATGAGCCGAAGTGGGCGTCGTTGAAGAGCCGCCTTTGCGAAGAGACGGCAGGCGGGGCGGGCGCCTGCAAGCGGAGCAGGCTCCAATCCGGCAGGCCGTCGGAGGCCTCGGCATAGTGTCGGACCGCTTCCTTTGCGACATCCTCCCCGGTGTTGTTCCCCTTGTATTCGAGCAGGTCTTGCCGTTTGCGCGCGAAATACATCCCAAGGGCTTCGTCGTCGCGGAGCGTGGCGGGCAAGCCGATGCCCAAGAGCAGTTCGGCCATGAAGATGCCCTTTGCCGAGGCTTTCAGCTTCAGGTTGATGGCGGCCCTTTCCGAAGGTTCAATCCCCTTCAGGGCGCGGATGGGCTGGTAGTTCTCAAGCACCTGGACGGTAGCTATGTCTTCCGCCCGGAGGTTATTGTTGGCAATGCCGTAACGCCCCTGCAGCAGGTCCATCCCCTCGATGTAATATTTGTTGATGGGTTTCCCCTGGTAAAGGACGGTTCCGTCATCGGACACGTCTATGCCGGGAAGCTTTTTCAGCACGTCGCCAATGGAGCGGTCCGCCTGCGTGGCGAAGTGGGAGACGAGGTAATTCAGCGTGTCGCCGGATTGGCGGATGGGTGTGGCCTTGACGACGACCTCCTTTATCCGGAGGTTTTCTTCCCTGACGCTGAAGTTGGCCTGCTGGCTGCGGTTCGGCAACATGCGCGATTGTTCCCGGACGTTCATTCCCCTGACGGAAAGGAGCAGGCTGTCGGCCTTGCCTGCATAGCGGAGTTCATAATGGCCAGTCGCGTCGGTTTGCCCATAGGCCCGCATCAGGGGCGAGCCTTTTTCATAAAGGCAGACAATGATGTCGGCCAAGGGATGCCCTGATTCTTGCCCGCTCACCCTGCCTTTAATAAGGGTTTGCGCCCAAGCCGTGGCAGGGCAGCAAAGAAGGAATCCAAGGCCGAGCGCCAAGCTCATTCCTTTTCGGGCCATTCGAAAATCCATGGTTCTCTCTTTTCACTTATCAGGTAATTGTCATCCTTCAGGCAGGCCATTCGGAGGGTCGATTTGTTGTCATCGGCCAGCTTTTCCATCTGCTTGCGGTTGGCCTTGATGTAATCGTCCCTATCCATCAAGACCTCGCCTGCGCTGTTCTCTATCCCGATAGCGGTGTAGGAAAAAAGCCCGTCGTCACTCATGACTTTCAATATCAGTCCGGGCAAGCCGTAAAATTTCCAAGGCCCGTCATCCAAAGGGATGGCCGGTGCGAACCATGCCGTATAGCTGCGGCCGCGGAATTGCGTCCTCGCTTTTTGGCAGGCATAGCCCAGCAAGGTCATCGTGTCGGTACCTATATGCCATGGCTGCGGCGGCACTTTCTCTGCAAGTTTATAGGCATAAAGCGTGCCTTTGTAATCGATTGTGGTCAATTCCTGCCGTTTCCGGTCTTTATACAAGCGGGACTTGTCTCCTCCGGGCATGTCGCGGTAAGCGCCGCCCTGCTTCGCCATGGCCAAGACCTCGGAAGGCGAAGTGCGCCGTATCATAAGCATCTTGTTTTGTCCCTTCAAGGCGTGGTACATGGCGCGGGCGTCTGCCTTCCAGACGGAGTCACGAAAAAGCGTGTTCCGGTCAAGATAAACGGAGCAAGACTTTCCCATATCAAGCGTCATGGTATCCGTAAACATTTCCTTCTCCCCTTTGTCCGTATAGCTTTCCTTTACTTCATACAGGCATCGCAGGAAGCTCGTGTCCAAGACTTCCTTCTTCGTTTTTCCTCCGACCCTGTCCATCGCGGACTTGGAGAATTGCGCGTAGGCAGGCAACACCACTAATAAGAACAGGAAAATCAAAAATCGTTTTTGCATTTTTCAAATGATTAGTTTCGCAAATGTAATAAAATGAATTATAAGTTGGGCGTGGTCCATTTGTTATTGATTAGAATAGCTTTACCTTTGCGACATAGAAGTTTTCCTTAAAATGAAGTATTCTGAGTTAGAAAGAAGGGCAAAAGAAAACGGATGCCGGTTTGACCATAATAGTGGAAGCGGCCACCCGGTATGGTATAGCCCCATAACCGGCAATTACTTTGAACTGAGCCATCATAGGAATGAAGAAGTCAGGCCGGGAACTTTGAAGAGCATAAGGAAAGCGTCTGGAATTGGTTTGTGATTTATTTGATAAGGAGGCAGCATGATGAACAAGGTGAAAGCTTACATTGAGATTGGGAAAGACGGTACTTATGGCGTTTATCCCGACCTGAACGATGGCAGGTTGAATTACGGGCTGCTGGGAGAAGGAGCCAGCGTCAATGAAGCCGTCAATGATTTCAAGGTTTCCTATGAAGAGATGAAGACTTTTCATAAGGAGATAGGAAAGCCCTTCGTAGAAGCGGAGTTTGAATATTGCTACGACCTTCCTTCTTTCATGAATTATTATACGGCCTACTTTTCCGTAGCCGGATTGTCCCGGCTGACAGGCATCAATAAGAACCAGTTGAGCCAATACGTGAACGGTTATCGGCATCCCAGTCCGAAGACAATTGAAAAAATAGGCGCCGCCGTCAATGCCTTTGCCAAGAACCTTAGCCAAGTGCGCCTCGTCCCCTAAGAATTTCCCTACCATACTTACGTCTCCACGTGGTCTGCGTGGGAGAATTGATAGGTTTAAGATATTAAGATATGCCCTGATGGGCTAATGACCGCTGATTGTGGCTTCCGACCGTTCGGAAATGCCCTCAAGACTTCTGATTATGGCTTCCGACCGCCCGGAAATGGCCTCAAGACTTCTAATTGCGACTTGCTATCGCTTGGAAACGTCCTCAAGACTTCCGGTTGCGATTTCCGGCCGTTCGGAAATGTCCTCAAGACTTCTGATTGTGACTTCCGACCGTTCGGAAATGCTCCCAAGACTT
>JAISGW010000035.1 GCA_031262895.1 Tannerella sp.
GCAGTTTCGAAGTAAATGGGATTGCGCAATTTCAGGCGTTCCTCTTTGGCTTTGGGGCGCATGTCGAAAAGTTTGCCCACGATCTTGGCGATTTCGCCATCGTCTAAGTTCACGTGCGAGCGGCCGTAAGTATTGACGAAGATGTTCATCGGTTGTGCCAGCCCGATGGCGTAGGCCACTTCTATCAGCACCTCGTCGGCCACGCCGGCAGCAACCAAGTTCTTGGCGATATGGCGTGCCGCATACGCGGCCGAACGGTCCACCTTCGAGGGGTCTTTGCCGGAAAAGGCACCGCCGCCGTGGGCGCCCTTGCCGCCGTAGGTGTCGACAATGATTTTGCGACCGGTCAGGCCCGTGTCGCCATGAGGGCCGCCGATAACGAACTTGCCCGTGGGATTCACATGGTAAGTAATGTCGTCGGTGAACAGGGCTTGCACCTTAGGAGGATATTGCGCTTTGACACGAGGGATGAGTATCTCCTTCACATCGCTAAGGATGCGCCGCTGCATGGCGCGGTCGGCCTCTTCCTGGCTGACGTTGCCGTCGGGGAGGACAAACTCGTCATGCTGCGTGGAGACGACAATCGTGTCAATACGCAAAGGCTTGCCGCTTTCATCGTACTCGATGGTCACCTGGCTCTTGGCATCGGGCCGCAGATAAGGCATCAAGTCCAGTTCATGCTTGCGGATGAAGGCCAATTCGCGAAGCAGGCTATGGGCCAAGTCCAGAGGGAGCGGCATGTAATTGTCGGTCTCGTTGGTGGCATAGCCGAACATCATTCCCTGGTCGCCGGCGCCTTGTTCATAAGGGTCGCTGCGTTCGACGCCGCGGTTGATGTCGGCGCTCTGTTCATGGATGGCCGAAAACACGCCGCAGGAATCGGCTTCGAACTTGTACGCGCTCTTGGTGTAGCCGATGCGGCGGATGACCTCGCGGGCCACTTCCTGCACGTCCACATAAGCGCGTGATTTTACTTCTCCAGCCAAGACGACCTGTCCGGTCGTAACAAGGGTTTCGCAAGCTACTTTCGAGTCCGGGTCATAAGCCAGGAACTCGTCAAGCAAAGCATCCGATATTTGATCGGCTACTTTATCGGGGTGTCCTTCGGACACCGATTCGGAGGTAAATAAATAACTCATTTCTTTTTGAAATTTGATTCGCCGGCAAAGATACGTCAATGCACTGAGATATTCTTATTTATATCGCAGCCATTTAAGCAGTTCGCGGAAATCGGGTTTCTTGCCATACATCAGAATGCCGGTACGGTAGATTTTGGCCGAAAGCCAGGTGATGGCCAGGGCCGTAGCAAAGAGCAGACCAATGGACAAGGCTTCCTGCCACAGGGGTACGTCGAAAGGCAAGCGAACCATCATCACGACCGGCGAGGTGAAAGGTATCATGGAGCACCAGAACGCCAGCGGGCTGTCGGGATTCTGCGTGCTGGAGATGCCTGCGATGAAGGCGAAAACAATCAGCAGGGTGACCGGCATCATGAACTGTTGGGTGTCTTCCTGCTGGTCGACCGAAGAGCCGATAGCCGCGAAGAGGGAGGCGTAAAGCAGGTATCCGCCGATGAAATAGAGCAGGAAGGCCACCAGAATACCGAAGTAATTGACGCCGGCCAGCTGTTGGAGCAGCTGGTTGGAAGCAAAGAGGCCGCCCGCACCGGCCGGAATGTCCATCCCCGCCGTGGTCGAGGCCGCATCAAGCAAAGCTTTCGCGTCGCCTCCGCCCATGAACAGGCCGGCCACGGCCATCAGGCCGGTGAACAAAACGCCCCAGATGAACAACTGGGTCAGCCCGACCAGCGCGATGCCGATGATTTTGCCCATCATCAGATCAAAGGGCTTGACCGAGGAAATCATCAGCTCCACGATACGTTGGGTTTTCTCTTCCAACACGCCCTGCATGACCATGGCGCCATAGGAGAGAATGAAAATGTAGATGAGCAGCGTCAGCACGAAACCGATGATAGAGTTTATCTGGGCGGAAGAATGGGTCTCGCTGCCGTTAGCGTCCCACTTGATGGTCTGCACGGAGAAGTTCACCTTACTCTCACGGATAATTTCTTTAAGGTTGGGGATGTTGAAAGAAGCCAGCTTCTCATTTTCCAATTCCTTGGTAAGGACTTGGTTTACCCGGTTGTTCAGGTCGGGGGGGATTTGCTTGTCGGAATAAAGGGTGGCGGCCGAGGGGTTCTCCAGCAGGTCGGCCGTGATGTTCAGGATGGCCGCGAGCGACTTATCGGGCGAACGGCGATAGTCGTCAAGGCTTTTCTGCGTGCTTACAAAGCGGAAATTGCCGTCGTCCTTGAAAAGGGGTGCGTATTTCCCGGTCTGGTCGATGACGGCCACGGTGCGCACCTCCGAACTCTTGATGCTCGACATCCAGGCGGGCAGGAGTATGAGCGCCGCCATCAGGAAAGGCATCAACAGCGTGAGCAGTAAAAAAGATTTTTGACGGACGCGACGGAGGTACTCCCTACGGATAATGATTCCTATCTTATTCATCGCCATTAATTATTAATCATCAATTACTAATTATCATTGAGGTGGTTCGTCACCGTTCGGATAAAGACCTCATTCATGCTGGGGAATTCTTCGGTGAAGGAAAGTATTTCCACGTTCCGGGCCAGAAGGGCGAGCAGTTCGGAGTTGCTCATTTCTTTTTTCAGATGGATGCGCAGGTCAAAAGTTTCCGCATGGCGTTCTTCGCCAAGGAGGCTCCATACCTCGGTCTCCGGCGGAAACGTCGCACCGTCGGCAGGGACGGTCAGGGTGAAATCGCGCTTGCGGAAGCGCCGCCGAATCTCGCGCACCTGCCCTGCAAGTACCACGTGCGATTGATTGATAAGGGCGATTTCGTCGCATATTTCCTCTACCGAAGCCATGTTGTGCGTAGAAAAGATAATGGTTTTGCCGGCTTGTTTCAATTCAAGGATTTCCTGCTTAATGCGGTTGGCATTCACGGGGTCGAAGCCGCTAAAAGGTTCGTCGAGGATGAGCAGGTCCGGCTCGTGCACGGCCGTAATGATAAACTGCACCTTTTGCTGCATGCCTTTGGAGAGTTCTTCCAGCTTGCGGTTCCACCAAGATTCGATTTCAAACTTTTCGAACCAGCGTTTCAGCCTTTTCTTAGCTTCGCCGTAAGGGACGCCCTTGAGTTGCGCCAAGTAAACGGCCTGCTCGCCTACCCTCATCTTCTTGTACAGGCCGCGTTCTTCCGGCAGATAGCCTATACGGAAAACATCTTCAGGGCGGAGTTCATGGCCGTCGAAGCGGACACCACCGCTGTCGGGGGCGGTAATGCGGTTGATAATGCGTATCAGCGTCGTCTTTCCGGCGCCGTTCGGTCCCAGCAGGCCGAAGATTTGCCCTCGGGGCACACCGATACTCACCTTGTCGAGCGCCAGATGGTTGGAATAACGCTTGACAACGGCTTCTGTTTCAATAAAGTTTGTTTGCATGTTAATCAAAAGTTTATGTTAGCTACATTTTAAGGACGATACGTTCGCCTATGCGCTTGTTCAATTCTTTCTTGTAAAGGTTCAGTTCGTTCAACTTACCCATCAAGGCGATTACCTCTTCCGGTTTCCCTTGCGCTTCCTTGATACGGACACCTATCTGGCTGATGCGGGCACGGATGACCGCATCCTTATAATTCAACAAGTCGTAGGGTACCATCTGGCGCAGCAATTCGTTTTCCTTTTTTATCTCGCGGTATTTGGAATGGTACTTGGAAAGCTGGTACTTGTCGCTTACCAACTCGGCAGCCAGGGCGCTGATTTCCGGGTCGGGATGGTAAAGGAAATAATGCGAAGCCGAAAAACCCGCCTCGCGGCAATGGGCGACCGCCTCGTCCAGCATCTGCCGGTATAGCGGCGTTTGCAAGGGCATATCGTCTTCCGTCAACTGGTCGCGTATAAACTCGGCTACCGGGAAGACGACTTCCTCCTTGGTTTCCTCGTCGGTATATTCGTCCAATACCTGTTCCCCGTAACGGACTACGTAATGCAACAGGTTCAATTCGTACTTCGCGAATGGAGAATTGAAAGTTGCGGCAGGAGTGTCGTCACCTGTCTTCTTATCGGGAGGTTCGCCGTGACTCTGCAAACCCGAGTTTGTTCGGGCTTGCGCTTGCTTCGCCAAACTCTCCATTTTCAATTTTCCATTATCAATTTGTTTGAGGCGTATCTTATTCACCTCGTTAAGGACAACAGCTTCGTCAATGCTCATCATTTCGCTGCATTCGCGGATATAGACCGTACGGGCAATGGCATCGGGGATGATGGCCACGGTCCGCACGATGTCGGAAATCAGCTCGGCGCGTTTGATGGGGTCGTTCCCGGCCTCGTCCATCAGTAACTTGGTCTTGAAACGAACAAAATCCGTCTCGTTCGCCTTAATGAAGGCAGCGAACTCGGTCGCATTGTGTTTACGGGCGAAAGAGTCCGGGTCTTCTCCGTCGGGCAGGAGGAGGACTTTGACGTTCATTCCGTCTTCTATCAGCAGGTCTATCCCTCTTATGGCGGCCTTGATACCCGGCGCGTCGCCATCGTAAAGCACGGTAATATTGTCGGTAAAACGGTGGATGAGGCGGATTTGTCCGTGCGTGAGGGCAGTGCCGGAAGAGGCGACCACGTTCTCTATACCTGCCTGGTGCATGGAGATTACGTCAGTGTAACCTTCCACGAGGAAGCAACGCTTTTCACGGGCAATGGCATTCTTAGCGAAGTAGATGCCGTAAAGCTCATTGCTTTTATGGTAGATTTCACTTTCGGGCGAATTGACGTACTTGGCCACATGCTTGTCCTTTTCCTTCAAGAGCACACGGCCGCCAAAGGCGACCACCTTGCCCGAAAGGGTATGTACGGGAAACATAACACGGCCCCGGAAACGGTCGTTCACGGCTCCGCCCTCGTAAGCAATGACCAAGCCCGTCTTTTCCAGATATTCCTTTTTATAGCCGGCCTTAATGGCGGCCTGATAGAGGGCGTCGCGTTCATTGAGGCTGTAGCCGAGCTGGAATTTGCGGATGGTGTCGTCGCGAAAGCCTCGCTCGCGGAAATACCGCAGGCCGATGCTGCCGTCGGGATGCTCCAGCAAGGTCTTGGTGAAATATTGTTGCGCCCAGTCGTTGACGATGAGCATGCTCTCACGGTCGCCTTTGGCCTGCTTCTCCTCCTCACTCAGCTCGCGCTCCTGAATTTCAATATGATATTTCTTAGCTAGATAACGCAGGGCGTCGGGATAGGAAAGCTGTTCGTGCTTCATGATGAAATGCACGGCGGTGCCGCCTTCGCCGCAGGCGAAACATTTGCAGATATTCTTAGCCGGGGAGACGTAAAACGAGGGTGTCTTGTCCGCGTGGAAAGGGCAAAGTCCTATATAATTGACACCCCGCCTGCGCAGGGTGACGAAATCGGATACCACTTCCACGATGTTCGCCGCATCCAATATGTGATCCACAGTTGCCCTATCAATCATGTTTGCTGCTTGTTCTCCAATCCCGCAAAAG
>JAISGW010000057.1 GCA_031262895.1 Tannerella sp.
CACGTGGAAGCGCAGGCCGCCGTGGGTGAGGAGAAGACCACCTATCAAAAGGTATCTGAAGCCTTTTGGGCCTTGAAGACCATCCTCGAAAACGAGGGCAAGCTGCTCACGTCGCGCGAGATTGAAGTGGTGAAGAAGAACTTAGTACTGTTGACAAGCTTTGTCGATGCCACCTTGCAGGAACGTTTCAAGTTTGAAATACAACAGGCCATGAAACAGGCCGAAGAAATAAAAACGCGTATAGACCGTTTGAATACGCGGATGAAACATTAAGAAAGACATGCAACAGCAAATACCGCCATTAGACAGGGCACGGCTCCATTTCGGCGTCGGCCCCGAGGATTTATCGCGGACTTTGGTCGCGGCCTTAGAGAAAGGCGCCGACTATGCCGACCTCTTCTTCGAGCATACCTTCCGCCACAGCCTGAGCCTTGAAGACGGTTCCGTGAACCGCACCCAGGCCAACATAGACTACGGCATGGGCGTACGGGCGCTCGCAGGCGACCAGACGGGTTACGCTTTCATAGAACAAATCACTCCGGAAGAAATGCTGCGCGCCGCGCGCACGGCCGCGCGCATCGCTTTCATCGGCAGCCCGAGGGAATCCGAAGCTTTAGGCGGCGCTGCGCTGGAAAACGACCTTTACGCGGTAGCCTCGCCTTGGGAGGAACTCTCCATCCAAGGAAAAGCGCCCTGGTTGCAGAAACTCAACGAGCGCGTCTTCGCCCTTGACAAGCGCGTGGTCAAGGTAAACGCATCCATGAGCGATTCCAGTTCGCACATCTTTTTTTGCAATTCCCAAGGCCAGGCTTATTACGACTACCGGCCGATGTGCAGCCTCTCTGTCGTCTGTGTCATGCAAAACGAGGCGGGGCAAATAGAAAATTCCTTTGCCTCCGTATCCTACCGCATGGGCGCCGAGTTCCTCGGCGAGGAACGGATAGAGAAGCTGGCCCGGGAGGTCGTGGAAAAGACCGCCATCCTTTTTGAGGCGGTCAAGCCCAAAGGCGGCGAGATGCCGGTGGTCATGGGAGCCGGAGGTTCGGGCATTCTCTTGCACGAGGCGATAGGCCACGCCTTCGAGGCCGACTTCAACCGCAAGGGCATCTCCATCTTCACCGACCTGCTGGGGAAGAAAGTCTGCGACGCACAAATCAACGTAGTTGATGACGGCTGCATCCCCTTTAACCGGGGCGCCGTCAACATTGACGACGAGGGGACGCCCGGACAAACCACCTATATCGTGCGCGAGGGCGTACTGAACAGCTACCTGCACGACCGCATCAGCGCCAAGCATTACGGGCTTGCCCCCACGGGCAATGGCAGGCGCGAATCTTTCCGCTGCATGCCGATTCCCCGCATGAGAGCTACTTATATGGAAGCAGGGCCGGCCACAGAAGAAGACATCATCCGTTCCGTCAAAAAAGGTATCTACGCCGAGAACTTCACCAACGGCCAAGTCCAAATAGGTGCCGGCGACTTCACCTTCTTCGTCAAGAACGGATACCTGATTGAAAACGGGCGGCTCACCCGTCCCATCAAAGACGTCAACATCATCGGCAACGGCCCCAAGGCCTTGGCCGATATCACCATGGTCGGCAACAATTACAAGTTAGACAATGGAACCTGGACATGCGGCAAAGACGGGCAATCATGCCCCGTCACCTGCGGCATGCCTTCCGCTTTGGTCAAAAAACTCACCGTAGGAGGAGAAAGTTGATATGATTACATACGAACAAAGGAATCAAACCCGGCAAGCGCTCGACTTCGCGCGGAAGAATGGTTGCCAAGCCGTGCGTGCCATGCTTTATGCCGGGACCAGCAGCGCTTATGAAGTGCGCGACATGAAAATAGACCGTCTCAGCGAGGCCTCGGAAAGCAGCCTTCGCCTGCAACTCTTTGTCGACGGCCGCTACGGCAGCTATTCCACCAACCGTTTGGAAAAGGACGAGCTGGAAAAATTCATCCTCGACAGCATAAGCGCCACCCGTTTCCTGACTGAAGACAGGGCGCGCTGCCTGCCCGACGCGGGGCTTTATTATATGGGCGGGGGAAGCGACCTGCATTTGCTTGACCCCACTTACGAGAAGGTGCAGCCGGATGAGAAAATCCGCATAGTCATGCGGGCCTGCGCGGAAATGACCGGCCATGACAAACGTCTCGTTTCGGCTACGACTTCCTACGGCGACGAACGCGTGGAGCGTTACCTCATTGACACGAACGGTTTCGAAGGCAGTGCCGCGTCTTCCTCCTTCAGCCTTTCCGCCGAGGCCAGCATCCGCGGCGAGGGCGAAGCACGGCCGGAAGCTTATTGGTTCGATTCCTCCCTTTTCTTCGACAAGCTCCAGAAAAACGGCATCGGCAGCAGGGCACTCGAACGTGCCCTCCAACGGCTCGGACAGCGGAAAGTCGCTTCCGGAAAGTATGCCATGCTGGTCGACAACCTCAACGCCCCGCAGCTCGTGGCACCCCTTATCAACGCGCTGTACGGTTCTTCCATACAGCAAAAGAATTCTTTCCTGCTTGGCAAGAAAGGGCAGCAGGTGCTCGGGCGCAATATCCGCCTGAGCGACGAACCGCACCTCTGCGGTGCTGTCGGCGCCCGCTATTTCGATAACGAAGGCGTGGCTACACGCGAAATGCCCGTCTTTGAAGAGGGCGTGCTGAAGAATTATTATATAGACACTTATTACGCGGGGAAACTCGACCTTCCGCAAACGGTGGACTCTCCTTCCGTGCTCAGGCTCGAACCCGGCGACAAAGATTTGGAAGGCCTGCTCGCCTCGGTAGACAAAGGCATTTTGGTGACAGGCTTCAACGGGGGCAATTCTAATTCCAGCACGGGCGACTTCTCTTACGGCGTCGAAGGTTTCCTGATTGAGCACGGACGGCTTGCGCAACCCGTCAACGAAATGAACATCACGGGCAACTTCATTTCCTTATGGAACCGGCTGCTCGCGGCAGGCAACGACCCCCATAAGGCGGTACCGGGCAAAATTCCTTCCCTCCTTTTCGATGGGGTCGACTTCAGCGGCCTTTAAACGCCCCGAAGCAGCTTAGAAACGATGAAAAGAATAGGTTTGCTTTCCGATACGCATGGCTATTGGGACGACAAGTACGCTGAATATTTTGCTTCATGCGACGAGATTTGGCATGCCGGCGACATCGGCTCCGACGAATTGGCCCGCCGCTTGGAAGCCCTCAAACCGCTTCGGGCCGTTTACGGCAACATGGACGGCTACCCTATCCGCTGGCAATATCCGAAAACGGCGCATTTCACCCTCGAAGGCTTACGCGTCATGCTGACGCACATCGGAGGATACCCCGGCCGCTACGACCCTTCCATCCGCGCGGAACTCTATGAGAGTCGTCCGCAACTCTTTGTCTGCGGACATTCGCATATCTTGAAAGTGATGTACGACAAAGGGCTGGATTGCCTGCACATCAACCCCGGGGCGGCGGGGAAAAGCGGCATCCACAAGGTGCGGACGCTGCTGCGTTTCTCCCTGGCCGAGGGCAAAATTTCCGACCTTGAGGTCATTGAACTAAACCCGCGCTGAAAAAGCTTTTTTGCAATAATTAGCAGGTGCCGAAACCACGATTAAAGGATAAATATTACTTTTGCCCGAATTTTGCAAACTCGGGATTACAATCGAATGGAACGTATGGCAGACAGCGTAAATTATTGCGGTACCGTGACGCGCGTGGGTGAAGGAAAAGCCTACGTGTCGGTGGCGCCCAAAGCGGCTTGCACGGGTTGCCAACTGCAATCCGCCTGCATGACGGCCGGCGGAAAGGAGCAAATCATAGAGGCCCCGGTTCCGGCAGGACTTAGCCTGACGGCAGGCGAGGCGGTTACGCTGAGTTGCCGTGCCTCGTCGGAATGGAAGGCCGCCTTCTGGGCTTTTGCCCTGCCCCTGCTCTTAGTGATAGCCGTCGCGGCCTTGTTTTCCGCCCTGCATTGGGGCGACGAGAAAAGTGCACTGATAGCCTTGGCCGTCTTACCTCCTTACTATCTGGTCTTGTACCTATGCCGCAATATCCTGAAAAAGAAATTCATTTTTACCATTACAAAAGGTGGAGAAGAAGAAACGCAAAGGAGTTATGAGTCATGAACAGACGATTCATAACTCCTTTCCTTTTATATCAACTAACTGAACTGATAACTGATAACTAAAGTATATGCTAATCGCTATCGCTGTATTGGGGGGCATCGGGGTCGTAAGCTCCGTTCTGCTCTATGTTATTTCCAAGAAGTTTGAGGTCGTGGAAGACCCGCTCATCGGCCAGATGCAAGCAGCCTTGCCCGGCGCCAATTGTGGGGGCTGCGGCTTCCCCGGCTGCGGAGGTTTCGCCGCGGCTTGTGCCAAAGCCGAGACCTTGGACGGCCTGCTCTGCCCGGTGGGAGGCACGGCCGTCATGGCTAAGGTAGCTTCCATCTTAGGCAAGGAAGCCGTGGCGTCGGAGCCGACGGTGGCCGTGGTACGCTGCGCCGGCAGCTGCGAGGCGCGTCCGCGCGTGAACGCCTACGGAGGAGTGAA
>JAISGW010000142.1 GCA_031262895.1 Tannerella sp.
TTGTGGCCGGTGGTGAAGCCGCCCATAGCGCCGCCGAAGGCTTTGCCCAGCGTGCCGGTGAAGATGTCGATGCGGCCGTAGCAGTTGAACTGTTCGGCCACGCCGTGGCCGGTGGCGCCCACCACGCCGGCGGAGTGCGACTCGTCGACCATGACCAAGGCGTCATATTGTTCGGCCAGCGCGCAAATCTTGTCCATCGGCGCCACGTTGCCGTCCATGGAGAAGACGCCGTCGGTGGCGACGATGCGGAAGCGTTGTGCCTGGGCTTCTTTCAGGCAACGTTCCAGGTCGGCCATGTCGGCATTGGCGTAGCGGTAACGTTTCGCCTTCGAGAGGCGTACGCCGTCGATGATTGAGGCATGGTTGAGGGAATCGGAGATGATGGCGTCTTCTTCAGAAAAAAGCGGCTCGAAGAGGCCGCCGTTGGCGTCGAAGCAAGAACCGTAGAGGATGGTGTCTTCCGTGTGGAAGTAATCAGAGATGGCCGCCTCGAGTTTCTTGTGCAGGTCTTGGGTGCCGCAGATGAAGCGGACGGAGGCCATACCGTAGCCGCGTTCTTTCATGCTCTCCATGGCCGCCTTTTCCAAGCGCGGGTTGTCGGAGAGGCCCAGATAGTTGTTCGCGCAGAAGTTTAACACTTCGTCTCCCGAACCTACGCGGATGTCCGCGCGTTGCGGCGTCGTGATGACGCGTTCTTCCTTATATAAGCCGGCGCTTCGGATGCCCGCCAGCTCTTCTGTGAGGAAGTCTTTCAATTTTCCGTACATATTGTTTTTATTATTAAGGATATCCCGATGATGACTCTGTTACGGGCTGCAAATATCCACATTTTTAGGGAATAAATTCCGGCTTCATCGCAGAAGTTTGAACCGCAGGGAAGAGAGGCTGACGACGACTAAGCTGCCAAAGGTGGCGGCCAAGGCCCAGAGCGGATTAGGCAGCAGGCCGTTGAAGTAGAACAGCAGACCGGTTGACAGGAGAATGCCGGCCAGCGAGAAGGCGATGGCTATGTATTGGTCGTTCCGGAGCAGCCGCATGCTGCCCCGGGCGATGCGCAGGGCTTCGGGCAGCAGCTTCAGGTCGGAGGCGGGAAGGAATAGCCGGTCGCCTTTGCCGCCCTCGGCCGGTTCACCCAGGCAGATGTTCAGGTCGGCGGAAAGGCTGCGGCTTTTGTCGTCGAAATTACCGGAAAGCAGGGCCACCTTCTTGCCCATCCTTTGCAGGGCGTCGATGTATTTCTGCCTGCCTTCGGGGCTGACGGTGGTGCGCAGGTGTTCAATGCCGATTTCGTTGGCCACCATCCGCGCGCCCACTTCGGTCATACTGGTCACCAAGTGTATGTCCCACCCTTGCCTTTTCAAGATGTTGATGACCTGCTTGGCCTCGGGGCGGATGTGGTCGGCTATGGCCAAGGAAGCCACAATTGTCCGGTTAATCCCGTAGTAGGCGATGAAGTAGTTTCTCTCTTTCCAGCGGAAGAGGCGCTTCTGCATGGCGGAAGGGACGGAGGCTTGGAAGTGGTCGACCATCTTCCGGTTGCCCAGCCAGTAGGCTTTCCCGTCCTTGCGGGTGACGGAGCCTACGTCGAAGATGATTTCTATGTTTTCGCAATTGATGTAGGTGGCGCCCGAGTCTTTCAGCCATTTCACGATAGTGGCCGCCATCGGGTGCTGGAACCTCGTGTACATTTGGGTGGAGTAAAGCATGTCGAGGTATTGTACGTTCGCTTCCGTGGCCCAATAGGAGTCCACCACGTTGAGCGACCCTTGGGTGAGTATGCCCGTTTGGCTGAGCACTAAGGTGTCGATACTGCTCAATCGTTCCAGTACGGAAGCGTCGTCCATGAGGATGTGCCGCTTGGCGGCCGCTTCTTGTCCCGCTTTCAGGGCAATGGGCGCGGCCAGCCCCAAGGACAGCGGAAAGACGGCGACGACAACGGAAAGCAGAGCCAAAACGGCCATTCCTAAAAAGTCAAGGCCGCCTATGAGCATCCAATAGAGGAAGACAAAGACGGCAATGGCTGCCGAAATGCCCACGTAGGTGGTGCCTGCTGTTGTAGTCGTTTGCTTTTTCATTCTTTTCGTTTAGGGCAAAGCGCTTATTCCGGCGCTCGGTATAATCCCATCTCGTTCAATATGGGACAGGCCAGGCTGCCACGTATGTTCAGCCGCAGCTTGTCGGCCGTCACGTTACGGAAGCAGAGGATGCGCTTGTACCCGATAGTGGTGCCGGAAGCGATGAGCTCCCAGCCGGAAGTCTCGGCGTCCCACTTTTCCAAGGAGAACGAGGAGACGCGTTGCCCGAGCGGGATGTACTCCTGCACTAAGAAACGGTTGAAGGTTTCCGCCTTGGGCAAGTCCATCTCAATAGTTGTCTCGTGTATGTCGTTGTCTGTTGCCCAATAGCTGTCGTAATTGTTGTCAAGCAGATGGCGGACGTCGTAAGCCGGGTCGTTGCCCCGGGTGTTCCCTGCCTTGAGACGGGCGCCGTTCAACAAATTGTGCGCGAAGGTGGAGTCTAAGGCTTGGCGGAACTGCATCAGGCGCAGAGAATCAATAGGGTTGATACGCCCTTCGCGGTCGGGCGGCACGTTGAGCAGGAGGTTCGCGTTGTGGCCTACGGAGGCGTAGTAAATGGCGAGCAGGTCTTTCACGCTCTTGACCAAAGTGTCGGTCTCGGGGCTGTAGAACCAGCCCGGCCGGATAGAGACATCGGCTTCCGCGGGCATCCAGACTTTTCCCAGCACGTTCCCGCTGTTGAGGATGTAAGCCGTCGGCGCCTTTAATCCCGGTTCGTAGCCGGCCGTGTCGAGGCGGGACCAATTGGTCTGTCCGGCGAAGCCGCGCTCGTTGCCTATCCAGCGGGCGTCGGGACCAACGTCGCTGAAGATGATGATGGAAGGTTGCTTCTTATATATGGTAGTATGGATGAGGTTCCAGTCGTACACTTGGCGCATCTGCCCTTTCTGGGCGTCACCGTTGGCGCCGTCTAACCATTGCTCGAAAACGGGGCCATAGTTGCCCAGCACCTCCGAGAGCATGTTGGCGAAGACCTGATTGTAGGCCGGCGTTCCGTAAGTGGGATGATTGCGGTCCCACGGGGAAAGATAGACGCCAAAAGCCAGCCCGTATGCGCGGCAGGCTTCCGAAAGCTCTTTTAAAACGTCGCCCTTGCCATTGCGCCAGCGGCTCTGGCGTACGGTATGCGTGCTGTAACGGCTCGGCCAGAGGCAGAATCCGTCGTGGTGCTTGGCAGTTAAAATGATGCCTTTCATGCCGGCGGCCTTGGCCGTGGCCGCCCATTGCCGGCAATCCAGCGCTGTGGGGTTAAATACGTTCGGGTCTTCCTTGCCGTCACCCCATTCTTTGTCCGTAAACGTGTTGGGGCCGAAATGGGCGAACATGTAATATTCCATCTTTTGCCAATTCAATTGGGCTTTTGTGGGGACAGGCCCGTAGGGTGGGGGAGGCGGTGTCCCTGCGCCGGAGCAAGAGGCCATTAGAAGGCTTACCCCTCCGCATAGTAAGGTTGAAAGGAAACTTTTTCTCATTTATATTTATAATTAAGGAATACAAAGATATGGTTTTTTGTGGCGCTAAATAGGCAGGAAGTAATTTGGCGATATAAAAAAACTTCATACCTTTGCCGCCGTATTGAAACAGCGGGGTGTAGCACAGTTGGCTAGCGCGCCACGTTCGGGACGTGGAGGTCGGACGTTCGAGTCGTCTCACCCCGACACAAGTTAAAGCGGGTTGCAAGATTTTCTTGCAACCCGCTTTAACTTGTGTCTTGTTCTTGCTTCCAGAAAGATTAAAATAGGGACGGAATAATTATATTTGCCCCGTTCATCCTTATATCGGAAATTGTATGGAGCAATTGTTACACTATGTATGGAAGTATAGATTATACGCCACAAATCATTTGACAACCACCGACGGAGAACCCGTCGAGGTGATAGATCCGGGCATCCACAACACCGATGCAGGGCCGGATTTCTTTAACGCCAAGGTGCGTATCGGCGGCACCGTATGGGCCGGAAGCATTGAAATCCATGAGCGCTCGTCCGACTGGTGGCGGCACGGGCATGACAAGGACAAGGCTTACGATTCGGTCGTCCTGCATTTGGTGAGCTTGTCCGACGCCTGCATTTGCCGCAGCAACGGCGAAGCCATCCCGGAAGCGCTGCTGCCTGTTCCCGAGCAGGTACGGCGCAACATCGGCTGGCTGCTTCAGCGCGAGGCGAGCATCCCCTGCCTTTTCCAGCTCCGATATTTGGAGCCATCC
>JAISGW010000192.1 GCA_031262895.1 Tannerella sp.
AACACAAGCGACTCCGCCAAAGTAAGTATCATACAATATATCGGTAGCGACATCAGCTATACGCCGCAGCCGGGTACCGACCATTCCGGCGGACAAGGCAGCTAAAGCCGCTCTCCAAATGCTGTATAAACGGCTCCTTTTATGGATAAGCGGTTTGTGCTTTTGCCTTTCCCCTGTCCACGCCCAATATGCTTTAGGCGTCAGCGGGCTTTTAAACATCCCCTCGGCCGACATGCAGGCCGAGGGGATGTTTATGGCCGGAGCCGATTACCTGCCTTTCGCCATGCTGCCCGAAGGTGGCGCTTGGAGTCGGAAGGGAACAGCCAACTATTTTCTGAATATCACTTTTCTGCCTTTTCTCGAGGTAGCTTATCGTTGCACACTTCTACATACAGAAGCACCTTACACCACCAACCGTTGGCAACAGGACCGTTCTGTTAGCTTGCGCCTGCGTTTACTGCCGCAGGGGCATTGGTGGCCCGCCTTGCTCGTCGGTTCGAACGACGCCTTTACGACCGGGCAACTTAATCCCTTGGAAGAAGTCTCCGGAAACCGTTACTTTTCTTCTGTCTTCGCCGTAGCCACGCGGCATTTCCACTTCGGAGGGAATGACTGGGGGCTAACTTTCGGCGGCATGATTCCCATGCGCAAAGGGATAGCGAAGCGCGGTCTGTTCGGTGGCGTATGCTATACGCCGCCTTTCTGCCGGACACTCCGCCTGATGGCCGAATACGACACCGAAAAAATCAACGCAGGAGCCGCCTGGCAACTCTTCCGGCATTTTTCTGTGCATCTTTTCACCTATGGTTTCCGCGACATCTCCGGCGGCTTGCGGTATGAGTTCCAACTTTTTGCTCCCGGCAGATGAAAAAGGCGCTATTTCTATTATGTCTTTTCCTGGCTCTTCCCCTTTGGGGACAGAATTTGGAAGGACAATTGGCCGCTTTGGGATTGGAAGACCTGCGGGTAGGCGAATCGCCGCGACAGGAATTGGTCGCGGCCTTCAGCAACAAGGTTTACCGGGAGCCGGCCCGCGCCCTCTTGGAGGCGCTCAAGTGCCTCTTGCCGCAGACAGTCCAGCCCGGCGGCTTGCGTTTGATATATTTGGAAGAACGTGTTCCGCAGGTGGCGCTTAGCTTGGACGCCGCCGAATGGCGGGCTTATCAAAAAGGCCGTCTCTCCTTGCCGGAATTAGTCAATGCCCTCCATATCAGCTACGACACAGGCGACTACGATGAACTGGCCGCCTCACATGCGGCCGCCAAGCGTTCACCGGGAAGAATAGACCTGGTGCTCTATCCCCGCCTTTGGCTCGACAATGCCTGGTTCAACAAACTCTACGGCGTAGCATTCGACTTGGCGCCGGCGCTGGAAATGGGACTCTGGAAAGGAGCTTCGCTGACGGCACAAGTCATCCTTCCTTTGCTGAACAATGTCAATGGCGAACGCGATTATATACGTCCCGGCTTCCTCCTTTTCCGCCAAGCCTGGCGTTTCCCGAAGAATTTCTTTGCCACCTTCAGTATAGGAAATTTCAACGCCGACCGTTTCGGTGCGGATTTCGAACTGCGCTACCGAGCTTCTTCAGGCTTATGGTCGGCCTCCCTTGAAGCCGGACAAACCGGCAGTTCTACCATAGAAAACGGCCATTGGCGCCTCAGTCAATGGCAACATACCACAGGGGCGGCGTCCTTTACCTGGCGTCCGGCTTTTTATGGCTTACGCTTCGACTTCACCGCCCAACGTTACCTGCATGGCGATTACGGGTTCCGTTTCGACCTCAGCCGGCATTTCGGGGAGACCGTCATTGGCTTTTATGCTTTGCGCACGGGAGGACTGTACAATGGCGGTTTCCGCTTTGCCGTACCCCTGCCGCGGAGGAAACGCGCCCAAAGGCGCGCCTTCCGTTTGCGTCTACCCGAATACTTTGACTGGGAATACTCCGCCCAAAGCGGGAACGAATACGTGGCCCGGCAATTGGGTGAATACTATGAAACGCGTCCTGACGAAAGCCCGGCCCGCGCCGATTACAATCCGGCTTACCTCAAACATGCGATGCTTGATTTGGCCGAAGGCGCACCCGAATGAACAAGCATCCTCTTATTGGCGCGACAGTATCTGCTCGCGAATGAAATCGCCCACCTCGGAAGTAGCATAAACCTTGCCGCCTTCCATGGCAATGTCGGCCGTGACGACACCCGCCTGCATGGAAGCTTCGACGGCGCGGCGAATAGCCTGCCCCTCTTCCGCCAAACCGAAAGCATACTCGAACATTAAGGCCGCACTCAATATCTGCGCCAAAGGATTGGCGATGTTTTTGCCCGCGGCCTGCGGCCAAGAACCGTGGATAGGCTCAAAGAGCGAAGTATGCAAGCCGACGGATGCCGAAGGGAGCAAGCCCATTGAGCCGGAAATGACCGAAGCCTCGTCGGTGAGGATGTCGCCAAACATATTTTCCGTCACCATCACATCGAAACTCTTCGGCCATTGCACCAAACGCATGGCCGCGTTATCGACAAACATGTACTCGGTTTCCACTTCCGGATACTCGGACGCCAAATCGCGTGCCACTTCCCGCCAAAGCCGCGAAGTAGCCAACACGTTAGCCTTGTCGACAAGGGTCAGCTTTTTCCTGCGGCGGCGGGCGTATCCATAAGCGAGGCGAAGAATGCGTTCCACTTCTTCGCGGCTGTAAATGCAAGTATCGTAGGCCGTCTGCCCGTCTTCACTGCGGCCTTGGGGACGGCCGAAATACAATCCGCCCGTCAGCTCGCGGATGCACAGAAAGTCAGCGCCTTCGACCAAATCAGACCGGAGGGGCGACTTGTGCAACAAGGCCGGAAAAGTCTGCACCGGTCGGAGATTGGCGTAAAGGCCCAATTGCTTGCGCATGGCCAACAGCCCTTGCTCAGGCCGTACTTTGGCCGAAGGGTCGTTGTCATATTTCGGGTCGCCGATGGCGCCGAAGAAGACGGCCTTGCTTTCCATGCACAACTGATGGGTTGCCACCGGATAAGGTTCGCCGCAAGCTTCGATGGCAGCAGCTCCGACTAAGGCCTGTTCCTGTTCAAGTTCGTGGCCGAAGACTTCGCATACGGCCGTTATGGCCTTCATGCCCTCGCGGACGATTTCCGGTCCGATGCCGTCGCCGGGCAAGACGGCTATTTTCAGCCTCATGATTCTTGCGTATGATTGTCGTTGGCTTCGTCGCGCTTAAAATAGACATACTGCGGCTCAACGGGGAGGTAGGAGTCGTCGTCCCAAAGCGGGGAGGTAAGCATCAGGTCGGCGCTATACCGGTTGCAGGCAATGGGAACGTTGTGCACCCTGCATTGCCGGAGCAGCATCTGGATGTCGGCCTCGTGCGGCTGCGGGTTGAGGTCGTCAATCAGGAAAATGGCCAGATTGATTTCCTTGCGGACCACCATGGCGGCAATCTCGGTGTCACCGCCCAAGGGGCCGGAGTGCATGCAGGTGATGTCGGCATATATGCCCCGCTGGGCAAAGGCTTCACTGATAAGTTTGCCGGTCGTACCGGTACAAACCAGATGATGTTTGGAAAGGAAGTCGGCGTTATAAAGTGCCCAGTCCACCATATCGGCCTTTCTCCGGTCATGCGCTACCAGCGCAATCGTTAATCTCTTATTCATATCGCTTTATATTAATTTTTCTTCTAAACGCTTACTTTGCTTTTGGATATGCCCTTCTTTAAAAGAGCCGTTTAAACGGTGTAATTTTTGCCTTAAAATTTTTTCTTCCACGCTAAGTGGTAATTGAGAACCAGGGGATTTAGATAAGACAATACGGGCATACGTATTGTTTGGCTTCATTACCTCATCCGTCAATAGTATCTCTATCGCCATGGAAATCTGCTTCGCAGCATGAGCCAAATTATTGCCTCCTTTCAACTCAATCAAATAGAGATTAGAGGTTTCTTCTGTAAATATTGAAAAATCACAGCGCATCCTCGGGTCATTCTTTGGAACAATATCGCCATCTACATGAAAATAGTCCACAGGCTTCAAGTTCCTTCCAATATATTTCTTTCCTTTTTCACTTAATACTACGTCTTGCGTCGTTTTATGGGCGAAGTCCGCATAGACCTCGTCAAAGCGTTTCGTTGGTTTCTTCATCTGTGTCTAAGTTTAATAATTCATCATACTGTTGGAGCAAGGTATCCGATACGGAATCTATCAACTCCGTTTTGATTTGTTTCAATTTTTCTTCCCGTATATCTTTCAACATTCCATTATCCAAATAATAAGCGCCTAACTTTCCGAAATTCACCCAATAAAGAGAAGGTAAAATTTCATTTGTCTTTTCCTTTTGTTGTTTCCCCAGATGCGAGGCATAAAGCAAATTATCAACTGTCGAAAGGATATAGGGGCTGTGCGTCGTAAGGATAACGCGGTTGCCGCTCAAGTTGGCAAAGAGAGCAATCAACTGCACCATGTACATCTGTGAATCCGGGAAGAGGTTCAGTTCCGGCTCCTCAATCAGCAAGGTACTGGGCCAACCTTCCAAGCTTCCTTGTGCTGCATAATATAGGATTTCGATAATACGGAAGCCTACCTGCTGCCCTGAAGAAGCTAAAGAAAAAGCGATGCGTTCATCAAGTTCGTCATTATACAAATACTCCCTGCGCACATCGTAGCGGTAATCCCAATTCTTCATTATCTTCATCGATAGTTCTATTATTTTGCTTAGATGGTCAGGAAATATTTCGTCCCGATGTATTTGCATATAATCATCCTTGGTTTGCTTAAGACCATTTGAAAAATTTACTTGCAATCTCCATACAAGATTCTTGTAATTTGCCTCCGGACTTTCAGGCACATTCACATAATGTTCAGGAAATATTGAGTCATTTCTGTCAGATGGAATATAGATCGTACTTCTATTATCAAAAAACAACTTATTCGTAGTTTTAAAAATATCAGACTTATACTTATTCCACAGAATATTGTCACTCCTTTCTGAACCATAGACATGGGTAGCAACAAGTTCGGAAAGTTTCAGTATATTTTGCACGAGCGATTGAGTAAAGTCTATTAATAAACCCTTTTCTGTTTCCGACATAGAAATAGAAATGGAATAACCTTTTTTAAGAGAAAACTGCAAAAGAAAGTCTACCCCGATTTCGTCTTTTGCTCCAAACCATTTAAAAAATTTAGCGACAAGAACTCCGGTTATTTTTTTTAGAGAAATTTCTTTTATGTTTAAGAGAAGAGCGTCGCAGGCTTCCCTAAAGACCTCATCCTTCACCGTCATAAAGAAATAGGCCAGCTTGGCGAGGGTGCTTTTGCCGGTGGCTTGGGGGCCTATGAAAATATTGAAGCGGTTGATGGGCCAGATGAGGTCCCATTCCTTGCCTTCCTCGTCCTTCACCTTGGCGGGATTGCCAGCTAAAGGGCCGAAATTCCTGACTTTGAGCAGGGGATACAGATTGCTGCTTTCTTCTTTTACTTTCATCTTTCCTACATTTTCGCTGCAAACGTAATCAAAAGTTATGAGTTATGAACTGAGACTGTGAGATAATAAGACGATGAGGCTATAAGACAATGAGACGATCGTAGTATCATAAGTCTTGTCGTCTCAAAATCCCAAAGTCTCATAGTCTAAAGGTCTTATCGCATAATAGCCTCAATTCGTGACTTTATGTTATTTTTCACGGAGCAAAAGCACCGGAATGACAACCCCTTTTCCGAAAGTAGCTGACAAAACCTGCCAAATGAGAGAAATTGCCAATGACAAAATGGCAAAGCCCTGGCTTTTAATGGGAACAAAGTAACGTTTTGTTGAAACGGGCTTGCGAGAAACATTTTGCTAGCTCGTGAGTTCGTCGCGACAAAGTCCGAGAATTTTTTTGCAAAACAAAGCTTTGTTACGAAAAGGTCTTGCTCTGTCGCAACGAAGCAAAGCATCATTGCAAAGAAGTCCTTGTTCTTCAATCGGGAAAATATATATCTTTACATAAAGATTGAATCAAATGTGTCTTTGCCTATGAAAACGAAGTTTACTCTGATAATACTGGCTTGCCTGTGCTGCTGCGGATTACAGGCACAAGAGGCGAAGCTCTCGTTGGACAAAGAAGGCAAAATCATGGTGGCACTTCCCGCGCCCCGGCCTTGGTTACCCTTGCCGAACCGTTCTCTGCCCCTTACCTCCTCGCTCAACACTTCCGCGCCTGGCGCAGATAGCCTCTACACAAAGGGAAATTACTGGTTCGACGAAGATTTGCCCCGCGACAGGCAGGTGCTTTCGGACGCCTACCGCCCCTTCTACGACCCCTTTGCACCCATGTACCTGCGGATGTTGCCCACGGCATGGGACTTTCAGGAAGCCTCCGTCGTGCCGATTAACGAGAAGACGGCGCTCGTGGCCATCGGTCGGCGGGAAACTTGGCCGTTGCTGGGCGGCGTTACCGACTTGAACGCCGGCCTGTTCTGGCAATCCGGGCGCTTAAGCATCAGCGGGGGACTATTGGGCGGAGCCTATTCCACGCCGCTCAGTCCGGCGGCCTCTTTGATGACCGGTGCCAACCTGCAAGTACGCTACACGCTGAACGACCGGCTGGCCCTCAGGGCTTGGGGGCAATATCTTTACTATGCCCCCGGGGAGCGGCGGAATTTTTACCTGAACAATTCGCCCTTCTTTCAGACCAGCGGCTACGGCGCCGCCTTGGAATACATGCTTACCGAGCATTTCGGCCTGGGAGGGGGAGTGGAAGGCAACTTTAATTACCTGAAAGGGCGCATGGAATACCGGCCGATTGTGTATCCTATCTTCAAAGTCGGCAAATTCAAGATAGAAGTCAGGCCGAAAGAGGACGACAACGTGCCGCTGCCGCCCCCGCCGTTGAGGCCGCGAAGATGATAAAAAGGGCATTCCTTCCGGTTTCGTATCTTTGCAGCCTATAATAAATAAGGAAGCAATGGCTGAAATGACACATACTTTATCCCCACTTGACGACGGGGAGGCTCCGATTTGTGCGGTATCCACCCCGCCGGGCACAGGCGGGATAGCCGTCATCCGCCTTTCCGGCAAAGGGAGCATCGTCTTGGCCGACCGCGTCTTCGCCTCGTCCTCCGGCAAGAAATTGCAAGACTGCGCGGCCAATACGGTGCATTTCGGCGAGATACGGGACGCGGCGGGAGAAGCCCTCGACCAGGTCCTCGTCAGCCTGTTTCGGGCGCCCCATTCCTATACGGGCGAGGAATCCGTAGAGATTTCCTGCCACGGCTCGGTTTACATCCAACAACAAATCCTGCGGAGGCTGATAGACGCGGGCGCCCGCCTGGCCCATGCGGGAGAATTCACCCAGCAAGCTTTTCTGAACGGCAAGATGGACCTGAGCCAAGCTGAGGCCGTGGCCGACCTCATCGCTTCCACCTCGGCCGGGCAGCATCGCCTGGCCATGAACCAGATGCGCGGCGGCTTCAGCTCGGAACTGGGCCGCCTCAGGGAACAATTGCTGGATTTTATTTCTCTGGTAGAATTGGAACTGGATTTCAGCGAGGAGGATGTGGAATTTGCCGACCGCAGCCACCTCCGTGAATTGGCTGGGCAGATAGAACGGAAAACCGCTCAACTGGCTGATTCCTTCCAAGCAGGTAAGGCCATCAAGGAAGGCATTCCTGTCGCCATCGTCGGCGAGACCAACGCGGGGAAGTCCACCCTGCTGAATCTGCTGGTGGGCGAAGAACGTGCCTTGGTTTCCGACATCCACGGCACAACCCGCGACGCCATCGAAGACACGGTCAACCTGGATGGTATCCTTTTCCGCTTTATCGACACGGCAGGCATACGGCAAACGGCCGACACCATCGAAACCATGGGCATAGCACGCAGCTTTCGCAAGCTTGAGCAGGCCGCTATTGTCCTTTGGGTCATTGACCTGACTTGCTCCAAAGAGGAATTCGAGGCGACCGCCCGCGCCCTCGTCCCCAAAATGAAAGGGAAAAAAGCCATTCTCCTTTTTAATAAGTCCGACCTGCTTTCCTCAGCCGAAACGGAAGAGGCGACACGACAGGCCTTCCCGCTCGAACTGGAAGCCGAGCGGCTCTGCATCTCGGCCAAGACCGGAGCGCATACGGAAAAGCTGAAGCAGCTCCTGCTCAAAGCGGCCGCCTTGCCCGAGATCGCGGCCGGCGACGTCATCATCAGCAATGCCCGCCACTACGAAGCCCTGAAGAAAGCCCACGCGGCGATAGTCCGTGTGTTGAAAGGCATGGACGAGCAACTTTCCGGTGAACTGCTCAGCCAGGACATCCGCGCCTGCCTGCACTTCCTCGGCGAAATCACCGGCGAAATCACGAACGACGAAATCTTAGGCTCCATCTTCTCCCGCTTCTGCATAGGTAAATAGGGCATACTTCCCACTTTAAAAATAAAACATATATTTGTCCAAAACAGATTGTCAATTATGGAAAGTAAAGGAGAAATCATCATATACCAAGCGCCGGACGGAACTACTGACCTGAATGTCCGGTTGGAGAATGAAACGGTGTGGTTGACGCAAGCGCAAATGGGTCTGCTATTTGACAAGAATAAGCGCACCATATCTGAGCATATAAGCAATATCTTTAAAGAAGGTGAGCTGCTTAAAGATTCAGTTGTCCGGAAATTCCGGACAACTGCCACTGATAGCAAACAATATGATACATATTATTATAATCTTGATGTTATCATATCCGTCGGCTATCGCGTAAAATCCAAACAAGGAACTCTGTTTCGCATTTGGGCAAACAAAGTTCTCAAGGAGTATCTTATCAAAGGCTATATAGTGCATGGCAAAATCAAAGCACAGCAATACGAGGACTTACGGCAAACTGTTCAGTTGCTCTCGAACGTTATGCAGCATAAAGAGTTGGATATAGATGAAGCGACCGGACTACTACAAGTCATCACAGACTATACGTATGCCTTGGATACGTTGGACAAATACGATTACCAACAACTGACGGTAGAGAATACCACCGCCGATACGCCGTTCCATGCCACCTATGAGAACGCCATGGAAGCCATTAACTTCCTCCGTCATAAGTTTGGCGGCAGCGACCTGTTTGGCAACGAAAAGGACCAGTCATTCCGAAGCTCCATCGCCACCATCTACCAAACCTTTGGCGGTGTTGACCTCTATCCGAGCATCGAAGAAAAGGCAGCCATGTTGCTCTACTTGGTGACAAAGAACCACTCATTTAGCGACGGAAACAAGCGCATTGCCGCTTTCCTGTTCCTTTGGTTTATGGAGAAGAACGGCATCCTTTATCGCTCGGATGGGAGCAAACTCATTGAGAACAATACGCTCGTCGCCCTTACGCTGATGATTGCCGAGAGCCGAACGGAAGAGAAAGATGTGATGGTGAAGGTGATTGTGAATTTGATAAATAGGAGTAATTGAGTGGTATTTCGGCAACAAACTTGCCGATAGTTCAGATATGACATACATTTCAGTAAGTGAATACGCCGCTAAGTACGGCATCTCGGAACGTACGGCACGCAACTATTGCGCTGCAGGCAAGATAGTAGGAGCGTTCTTGACTGGTAAGACTTGGAACATACCCGAAGATGCAGGTTTGCCTTCACGCAAGCAAGCGGCAAAGGAAATAATGCCGCTTCTCGTTGTCTTGCGCGAGCAGAAAGCTTCCAAACTTAAAGGCAGCATCTATCACCGCACACAGATTGACCTCACCTACAACTCCAACCACATAGAAGGCAGTCGGCTGACGCAAGAGCAGACTCGCTATATCTTCGAAACCAACACCATCGGCGTTACGAACGAGAGTGTCAATGTAGATGACATTGTAGAAACCATCAACCATTTCCGTTGCATCGACTTGATTATCGACCGCGCCGAAGAGCGATTATCCGAAGCACTCATCAAAGAATTGCATCTTATACTAAAGAGCGGCACATCGGATAGTCGAAAGGATTGGTTTGCTGTTGGCGATTACAAGCGCTTGCCCAATGAAGTAGGCGGCAACGAGACCTGTCCTCCAAAGGAAGTTCATCGCCAGATAAAAGCCCTACTCACTGAATACAACGGCAAGAGACAAAAGACATTCGAGGATATTCTTGACTTACATCAACGCTTCGAAGCAATCCATCCGTTTCAAGATGGCAACGGGCGCGTGGGTAGATTGATAATGTTCAAAGAATGTTTGGCAAATGGCATCGTGCCATTCATCATTACCGACGAGTTAAAGATGTTCTACTATCGTGGTTTACAGCAATGGCCGAATATTAAGGAATATTTGACAAATACTTGTCTCACGGCACAAGACCAGTACAAGGCAGTGATGGATTACTTTCAAATCAAGTATTAGACCGCACTTCAGCGTTTGCCTTTGGTGCGTTTGATGAAGTCGGTGGGACTTTCGCCGTATTCGTCCTTGTAGCACTTGGCGAAATAAGAGGGGGAGGTAAAGCCCACTTCGTAGCAAATTTCCGAGATGCTCAGGCCGGAAGAGGTCAAGAGGGCCGCCCCTTTCTGCAAACGGCAACGGCGCAGCAGTTCGTTGGGCGATGTATTTGTTAAGGCCTTTACTTTCCGGTAAAGCTGGACACGGCTCAGGTTCATCTCTTTCCCCAAATCCTCCACGTTCAGGGCCGAATTGCCCATCTTCGCTTCCAAGGCTTGTTTGAATTTATCAATGAAAGCCTTGTCCATGTCGCAGGCATCATCGCGCAAGTTGAGCGGATTGCTTGCCACGGATTGCCGGAGGCGTTTCGCCGCATTGACCAGATTACGTATGCGCGACAGCAAGACCTGCGCGCTGAAAGGCTTGGAGATATAAGAATCGGCGCCCACATCGTAACCCTGTATTCTTTGCTCGTCAAGCGAACAGGCCGTCAACAGGATGACGGGAATGTGGCAGGTTTGCAACTCGGCTTTCAGGCGGCGGCAGCATTCCAAGCCGTCAATGCCGGGCATCATGACATCGGAAACGATGACGTCGGGGACGTAAGTCACGGCCTTGCAGAGGCCTTCCGTGCCGTCGGACGCTTCCAAGACCGTGAATTCGCCGGCCAGCAATCCGTGGATATAGCTCCGGATATCGGTATTGTCGTCAATCACCAGGACGGCCGGCTTGGTCGGGTCGAAGCTGTCTTCCATGCTTGCCGTTTCCGGTACAAGTGCGGGCAGGGGTTCCGCTTTCGTCTCTTCGGCCGGACTTCCCATGTTTGCGGGCGTAACGGGAAAGTCAAGCATAAAGACGGTTCCCCGCTTCTCGTCGCTCTCCACGGCAATCGTTCCGCCATGCATGTCCACAAAAGCCTTGA
>JAISGW010000020.1 GCA_031262895.1 Tannerella sp.
CGCCGATTGCGCCGTGTCGCCCGCATGGACACGCCCCGCCTTGAAGCCAACCAGCCAGTCGGATTTATAATGGTAACAAGAACGATGCGCCTCCAACGCAAACAATGTTTCCATAGACATATCAAGAGACATATTAAGTTGTTTCTTATCATTCATTTCAATCTCACACACACGCAAACCCTTGGCTTAAGTAAGGGAATGCGCCGCAAAGGTAAGAAAATATCAGGCATGCAAGGGGTGAATTCTATTTTTTGCCCAGAATTCGCCCCAAAACTGTTTCTATAATCGAAACAATTGGACTTATAGTTTTCTATTTAAAGAAATTTAGGTGGCGTTTTGCTGAATATTGATTACTTACGGAGAAATTGTACATACAAATATCGTTTTTGAAAACGACAAAACAAGCGAACAGCTCTACCTTTGCGCTGTCTTCGAAAAGGGAAGAGGGAAATTGCAATAAAAAGCAATCCATTTTCCCCGCGGAAGCAGAGAAAACGATTATCATTTCTAAGAAATTCATTATTTATACATAACAAATCAAATGACTAATTCACTTTACTTCGAGGAGCAGCAACCCAGCTCCCAAGAGGGCCAAGCGGGTTTCCGCTATGTGGAGACCGAGGCCAACACGCAAATCACGTTTCAAAACAACGAGTTGCACCATCTGGTATTCATGCTTACCGGCAACGCCAATGCTAATTGTAACGAATTCAGGAATCAAGCCATTGGGGGCAAGGAATTCGTGTTCTTTCCCAAACTGTCGAACTCAGCCATTCTAACAACGGCCTCCTGCCGGATGATCATCTTTTCCTTCTTCAGTCTGAAGTCCTCCTGCGAGAAGCATGCCTTCCAATCGTATTGGAGAATGTTCCCAAACATCAGCTACAAATTCGAACCGCTGCACTTCCAATCGCCGCTGGACGAATTCTTCGACCTGCTGCTGCTCTACTTCAACAAGGGGGTGAACTGCGCTTACCTCCACGAGATTAAGCACCAGGAACTGTTCCTCTTGTTGCACACCCAATACTCCAAAGAAAGCCTGGCACGCTTTTTCTTCCCCATCATAGGAAAATCCTTCGACTTCCGCAGCATGGTGATGGACAATTACTTGAAGATTACCCACATCGACGAGCTGGCCCGCATGGCCGGCATGGGGCGCACGAACTTCGACAACAAGTTCAAGGACGAGTTCGGCACCTCTCCACACCAATGGATACTCAAACAGAAGGCCAAACACGTAAAGCACAGCCTTGCGGAACCGGGCGCCACCTTCAGTGACGTAATGCGCAAGTACCGCTTCAACTCGGCCACCCATTTCACCCGTTTCTGCAAGCAGCAATTCGGCTGCACCCCGACGGAATTGACCCGTCAAATCCGTCGCGAAGAAATGGAAATGATGAAAGAGAATCTTTGATATGCAAGTATTTAAGCATGACTAAGTAAGACTTTCATCATAGGTCTCACTTGCTTGAAAAAAAGTCCGATGTTTGCGCGCAAACGTCGGACTTTTGTCATCCAAAAGTTCCATGTTTTTTGAAAAATGTGGAACTTATTTTTGGGGAGATAGGAGTTAGCCTTTATAGCGGTGCAACTCAATGCGGAAGGTGGTTCCTCTGCCCATTTCCGAACTCTTGACGAAAATGCGGCCGCCGTGGTAGGATTCGATGATGCGCTTCACTAAGGAAAGCCCCAAGCCCCAGCCGCGCGCCTTCGTAGTATAACCCGGATTGAAGACCGTCTTGAATTTCGATTTGGGGATGCCCTTGCCTGTGTCGGACACGTCGATACGCACCCGCTTGCCGTCGCTATCGTCGAGCTTGAAACGGATTTTCCCCTGCCCGCCCATGGCGTCGGCCGCGTTCTTCACGAGGTTTTCCACGACCCAGGCAAAGAGCGACTCATTCATCAGCACCACGACCGGCACCGCCGGCAAGTCGGACTCCAAGCTGACTTTGGCGGAGACGCGCTTTTCCATATAGCCCAAGGCCGAACGGATGGAGGAGCAAATGTCGACCGGCACCGGACTGGGATTGGAGCCGATTTTAGAGAAGCGTTCGGCAATCATTTCCAGCCGCCCCACGTCTTTGGCCATTTCTTCTACCCAAAAGGCCTGCGGCTCTTTGCCGCGCAGGTATTCCACCCACGCAATCAACGAGGAGATGGGCGTGCCCAACTGGTGGGCCGTTTCCTTCGACAAACCCACCCATACTTTGTTCTGCTCGGCCTTCTTCGTACTGGCCCAGGCGAGGAAGGCGATGAGGATAAAAACAAAGACGACGCCCAACTGTAGATAAGGAAAGACTATCAGGCGCTTGAGGATGATGGAATCATCATAATAAATGTATTGGAAGCTGCCGTCCTTCAGGTCTATCGGTATGGGTTTGTTCTTCCTTTTGAATTCCGCCAATTTCTTTTGCAGGAAGGCCTCTTTGCCTTTCTCCGGCAGCTCAATGTTGCGGTATTGGGCGATATGCCCCTTTTCGTCGACGAGGATGACGGGGATAGTCGTATTGCCCTGCAGGACGCGCAGGGTCAGCTCCATGTTCAGGTTCGTATCTTCGCTGACCATGGCACGTCCGGCAGCCGCCCAGATGGCAACCTTGTCGCGTTCCTCATTGGCCAGCTTGCTTATCAGGCGGTTCGATATTACCAGCGAGGCGACGGCTGTCAATACGGCGGCGATGATGAAGGCGTACTCAAGGCGCTGCCGCGAATCATAAATGTTCCTCATACGGCAGGCAGGCTCATGCCGGTAATTTTGCGATAAAGGTCGAGGGCGTAGACGTCGGTCATGCCCGAAATGTAATCAAGCACACATTGCAGGCGGCCGTAGGTATCAGTCGCGTGGACATCGTATTGTTCGGGGATGCGCTGGAGCAGCAACTTGCTGTAAGCATGTTCGGGCTTGGTAACGGCTTCGGTCAGGATGTCTATCAGCTGGCTGAAGATATGGTAGCCGGCCAACTCAACGTCGAGCACCTCCTTGGCGCAGTAGATTTTCTTATAAGCCCGGTCGGAGCAGGCGGCATAGGCCTGCCGCAAGGTAGGGGTGATTCTTTGTATGAGCGAGCCTTCGAAACGGCCGCCGCGTATGTCCGCCTCGTTTTCCATGAAGACTTCCGCGCAGGCGTCCACCAGCATGCCGACGATACCGCTGCGCAGGTAGGCGATGCGCTCGTTCATGTCGCCCACCATCCGCATCACGCCTTTGGTATGTTCGAGGCGTTCCCCCTCAAAGAAGGCCAGCAGAAGTTCAATGGTCTCCTCGTCGCCGAGGATGCGCAGCTTGTGCGCGTCTTCGATATCCATCAACTGGTAGCAAATGTCGTCGGCAGCTTCCACGAGATAGACGAGCGGATAGCGGGCAAAGCGCCCCCCGCCCTCGTCGGTGATGCCCAGTTCGACGGCAATCCGATGATAAGTTTCCTCTTCGCTTTGGAAGAAACCCAGTTTCCCGTTGGTCGTGATAGTAGAAGGATAAGGATATTTGACAATGGAAGCCAGCGTGCAATAAGTCAGGGCGAAGCCTCCCTTACGACGGCCGATGAACTGGTGGGTGAGCAGCCGCAGGGTGTTGGCGTTCCCTTCGAAATGCAGGAAATCATCCCAACGCCCGCCCTCGGCTTCCACCTTTCCGCGCAGTTCCTTTCCGTTGCCATCCCTGAAATAGGCTTGGATGGCTCTTTCGCCCGAATGGCCGAAGGGAGGGTTTCCCATGTCATGTGCCAGGCAAGCCGCCGACACGATAGAGCCTATCTCGGGGAAATTCAAGCTGGCCGAAGGATATTCTTGCGCCAGTACCTTGCCCACGTGGTCACCCAGCGAACGCCCCACGCAGGAAACCTCCAAGCTATGCGTAAGCCGGTTATGCACGAAGATGCTTCCCGGAAGCGGGAAGACTTGGGTCTTATTTTGCAGTCGCCGGAAAGGCGAAGAAAAAACCAGCCGGTCATAGTCGCGCTGGAAATACGTCCGTTCATGTTTGCGCTCGTGGTAATTTTCCAGCCCCAGGCGCTTGCCGGACAACAAGCTTGTCCAATCCATAGATTCCATAGCGGCGTAAAATTAAAAATAATATATGTGAAAGGCCTTGGCGACTTCTTTGTTTCTTCTTTCATTTGTATATTATGTATAAGGGAGTGGCCATATTGTGTATCATGCTGGCAGCCCGCCTGGCTTATGCGGACGAGGCGCCGCCCTCGCTGTTCCTGAAACGGTACGGCAGCAAAGACTACAAGGCCAGCAGCCAGAACTGGGACTTGGCCTTTTCGCCCGACGGCGTTCTGTACGTAGCCAACAATTCCGGCCTGCTGACTTTTGACGGCAACAATTGGACGACCTACGAAATGCCCGACCGTAGCGACCTGCAGCGGGTCTGCTGGCGCAACGACACCGTCTACACGACGAGCGAAACGCAGAGCGGCTATTGGCTGCCTGATGGCAGCGGCCTCCTGCAATTCCATCCGCAGTCCCTGCCGCCGCAGGTCTGCTTCCGTTCTCCAAGCGAAGGTTTGCCGGCAGATTTGCCCGAAGTTATCCTGCGCAGCAAGCCGAGCGCCTTCGCCAAAGCCGGTCCTTATCATTTCATCGGCACCCGGGCTGAAGGGATTTACGTCACCGACGCCCGCGACGAACAGATACTCCTGCATTTCTCTACCCATCTGGGCCTCCAAAACAACCTGGTACACGCCTTGTACGTACAGGATTCCCTGCATGTATGGGCGGCTTTCGACAACGGCCTGGTGCAGTTCAGCATACATTCGGCCATGCGCCTATTAGCCACCCGCAACCAAATCGGCATGTTGCAGGATATTGTCTTGGAGGAGGGCAATTTGTACGCGCGGACCAACACCGGCTACTTTAAGCGTCCCATAGCCTTGGGGCATCTCTTTGTGCGCATCAACGAAGCAGAAGGGCGCCTGCATCTGCCTCCACGTCCGCCGCGTGCCGTTCCCGTCGGAGAAATCCATTGGGCCGACAGCAGTTTCTCCGAACTTCTTCGAATGCGTACGGCTTACCGCCTTTCTCCCAGCCGCTACTGGTTCACCGGAGAGAACGAGGCCCTGCTGCTTAGCATCACCCAAATAGGCTTCCGCCAAGAATGCCATCTGCTCTTCGACGATTACTACCTGAACCTTGAGCACCGGGGTGACCAAATTATCAGCCTCAACGATTCCCTGCACGTAGTATCTACTGTGGAAGGGCCGCTGTTGGTCAACACCGCCCAACTGATGCGTGAGGCCGACAGCCGAGGCAGTCCCTTCCGTTTCACCCGCATCCAATACAAGGACAAACACGGCGTCCATTACCTGAATCCAGAAACGGGAAAGGTGGACTTGCCCTACGACTTCCACGAGTTGAACATACAAGTGGCCTCTTCCCTGCTCGACCAGAACAACCAAATCAGCTACCGCGTTAAAGAGCTTTCCGAGCATTGGTCGCCCTGGCAAGACGAAGGCACTATCACACTGCAATTGCCCGAAGCCCGCTCCACCTTACTGGTGCGTAAACATACCCTCGACGGCAATTCTCCCGAAATCAAGCTGCTGATAGAAGTGCATCCGCCCTGGTACGAGAGTGTCTGGGCCTTCCTTCTTTACGCCGCCCTAACCAGCGGCATCGCCTTGCTGGTCGTCCGCTACTTAGTGAGCCGCGAAAAGGAAAAGAACGAGCACCTGGCCAATCAACTGCTCGAAAACGAACTGCAAAACAAGAAAAACGAATTGGGAAAGCAGACTTCCGCCCTGGTGCGCAAGAGCCGCGCCCTGAACGCCATCCTTGAAGAACTGGAAAAACAGAAGAGCGAACTGGGTGAACGTTATCCCGCAAAGCTCTACCAGCGCCTGCGCAACCTCATCGAAAAAGAATTTTCCGACGACAGCGACTGGAAAGCCTTCGACGCTTACTTCGAAAACGCCCATCAAAACTTCATCGAACGCTTCCGACGCCAGTATGCCGACGTCACCACGGGCGACATACGCATCTGTTGCCTGCTGCGCATGAATCTTTCCACCAAAGAAATCGCTTCCATCCTCCATATTTCCATACGTGCCGTGGAACTGCGTCGCTACCGCCTCAGGAAACGTCTCGGATTAGAGCAAGAGACGAACTTGTCGGAGTTTCTGATGAGCTTCTGAAGACTGCTTGAAAAAGTTCCTTTTGCCTCGTCGCCGGTCTCAAAGCAGCTGTTTTCAAAGGAATTTTCCATAATGAGAAAGTCATGTAGTAGTGTTTTTCGAAAAAAGTGGCAAATGAGCAGGCCATGTAGCAGGCATTTTTTTGAGCCGCCGGAAGGCATGCGCTTACTTTGCGTTCAGAAAGTTCAACCTCAATGGAGGAAGGACAAAGAGGCATAAGTTCATAATGTTTAGGTTAGTTTTAATTGCACACTACATCTCCCCAAACCCTTAACTCAAAACGTCAAAACGAGAAGTAGGAAGGATCTCCCTCCGGCGCGATGCCGGGGGGATTCTTTTTTAGTCCTCCGCCCTTTGCACTTGGCATCCTATCGGTCGGGGCAAATGATAATACGTAGCCGTAAGCCTTCCTTCCATGATTATGCTCGGAAGCATTATGCAAAAAAGCATAATGCTTCCGAGCATAATACGCAGTGCCGTCGGCTACCAGTGCAATTGCAAGCCGAGAGAAACGGCCTGCACATCCGGCCCCTTATGGCTCTCAAACAAGCTAAAGGGCGAATACTTAGCGTAAAGGCCTATCCAGTTATATCCGACCTGCAAGAGAAAATCCATATTAACGGGTCGCAGGTTCATGCCGCCGTCCATCTTTTCCTTATGTTTCTTTCCGCGCTCGTCGTGGTAGACAACCTTCGAGGAAGAGATCGTTTTCACTACACCGACCAAACCGGCAGAAACGAAGAATACGTTACGCTTCTGCTGATGTCGGACGCCCCGATTTTGCCATTCGATAAGGAACGGTATGGTCAGGCTCGTGATATTGAGCTTGCTGGCGTCGTAAGTAAGACCTTCAGGCGCCGCCTGCACGGAAGTATAGCCGTCGACTTCCTTCAGATAGCCGTTCATGTCAAGACGGTACCGGCTCCAGCGCAGCCCCATACCGGTAACGAAGGCGAAGTCGGACTGTCGGTTGAAAGGGAAGGCCTTCTCCAAGAGATTCAGGTTGTATTCGAGGGAGGTACCGCCGCGCAAGCTGAGGCCGCCGACGTCGTTCACGTTCAGGCCGGAGGCAATATTGGCAAAGCCCATGCCGAAGCCGTTCCAGTGCGGGTCGAAGCTCTGCTTCCAGAAGGGGAGCGTGATGCCGGCCAGCATGTACTTCCGGCGTTCGAAACTTTTCCCGTCGCGATAATGGCCTTCAAAGACCATCTCGTCCTTGACCGACCTGCCTTGCCGGTTTGGCTCGAACACCTGCAGATTCAGCCGCTCGCCGTCGTCGGTCATCTGAATTCTTTTTCCTTTCACCACAAAACTCGTGTCTATCGTCTCCTGGGCTGCCAAGCCAAAGGGGAAGCACAGCAAGGCCGCCCATAATAATCTCGTTTTCATTTTCAATTGGTGTTTGTTCGTTTTATAAATCTTTCCCGCTGAACAGGATGGTAATTAAATCGTCGCTATCCAATTCACCCTCAATATAGACCAGCGTCATGCTTCCCTTTTTGTTTACCTTGAAAAGGACAAAACGGTTCAAGCCCTTCTGCGGAGAGGGGAGCTGGTAATAAGCCGAGATGAGGCCCCCGTCGTCGGTCACTTCCTTTATCTTACGGGCGCCTTGCTGGTCGGCTTCGAGGCATTGACGAGTGAAACTTATCGCCTCCGGCCTGTTTTTGATGGTGATGCTCATGTAGTGCGTCATATTGTAAGTTGCCAGCATGTCGGCCGAGAGTTCCACCATAGTGGAGCCGCGTTCCTTTCCGTAGCGATCGAAGACCTCCTGTATCTTCAGGTCGTTTTGCGGCGCAGCCGCCGACAAGGTTAAGGGCTGCAAGGCGCAGAGCGCCAGGAGCAGGATGAAAATTTTCTGTATCCGTATCATAAGCTTCTATTTATTCTTCCTTGAAAATATAATCGTCTACCGGGGTAGCTACTTCACGCATGGCGGCGAAAGCCGAGGCGCGCACTTTGGCCTTGTCGGTGTAACATTTCCCGTTGATGAGCACGTAATCGCCGGAGCAGGTACAGGCTTCCGGCTTGGAAAGGAAACTGTGCAGGCAGAAGGCCAGCAGCAAACAGGCGGCAATGCCCGAAAGGCTCAGATACAAGGGGCGCCACCGATGACGCGCAGGCTTGGGAACCGTTTTGGCCTGTATCTCCGCGTCGAAATAGGCAAACAGCGGCTTGTAAGCGGCCAGACGTTCGGGCACTTCCCCGGAGCGGAAGAAGGCGCGCAATTGCCGCTCCTCGGCAGCCGAAGTTTCACCTTCGAAATATTTCGTCAATAATTCATCTATCTGGTTCATCGTTCTTCCTTATTTAATCGTAGAAACTGTTCTTTTATCTTCTTTCTGGCCCTCGACAAGTTGACACGGACGGCTTCCGGCCTGCTGCCGGTTATCTCTGCGATTTCTTCCGTCTCGTAGCCTTCGATGTCCTTCATACGGATGATGTCGCGCTGGAGCGGAGGCAGGGCTTCCACTAAGCGGCGTATGCAGCCGACGGCGTCGTGCGCTTCCAGCAGCTCCGCCGGACTGCTGCCGCCTTCCAAGGGCAGGGCATCAAGCGGCACCGTAGTCTTTCGCAACTTCAGCACATCTAAGGCCTGGTTCTTGGCTACCGTGAAGGCCAGCGCTTCCACCTGCCGGTAGGCGTCCAGTTTCCCACGCAGGTTCCACAGCTTGAGGAAAGTCTCTTGTACGACGTCCTCGGCCTCAACCGGGTCGTCAAGCAACTGCCCGACGAAGCCGACCAATTTTCCCCGTAAAGGGAGCACTTCCGTTTTGAATCGCTCTAATTCCATCTCTCTGTCCTAAAGACGAACAAAGGAAAGAAACATAACATCGCAAGGCAAAGATTACTACCTTTGCCGCCGGATTTACATCGACATTTGAAATGGAACGACTAAAGCATGAGTGCGGCATCGCCATGATCCGCCTGTTACAGCCCTTGGAATACTACCATAGGAAGTACGGCACTTGGATGTATGGTTTGAACAAGCTGTACCTCTTGATGGAAAAGCAGCACAACCGCGGTCAGGAAGGCGCCGGCTTGGCCTGCGTGAAGTTGGAAGCAAACGCCGGAGAAGAATACATGTTCCGCGAACGCGCGCTCGGGGCAGACGCCATCACTGAAATTTTCTCCAACGTGCACGCCCGTTTCAAGGACGTGCCCAAAGACAAACTCGGAGACCCTCTTTTCGCCAAAGCGCATCTCCCCTTCGCCGGAGACATTTACATCGGCCACCTGCGGTACAGCACGACCGGCAAGTCAGGCCTGAGTTTCGTGCACCCCTTCCTCAGACGCAACAACTGGCGGGCGAAGAACTTGGCCATCTGCGGGAACTTCAACCTGACCAACGTGCCCGACATCTTCAAGCAAATCACTTCCATAGGGCAACATCCCCGCGTATATGCCGATACCTATATCATGCTCGAGCAGATGGGGCACCGTCTCGACCGGGAAGTGGAACGCCTTTACCAGCTTTACGCCCGGGAAGGCTTGACGGGTTTAGACATCACCCACGCCATAGA
>JAISGW010000027.1 GCA_031262895.1 Tannerella sp.
CGACGTCGGAGTCGACCGTCGGTTCCAGCAAGGAATGGTAAATGGCCGTATAGAAGATGCGTTTGTTTTCTTCGCTCTTGTCCTTCACCTGTATCTTGGCCAGTTCCTGTTCCCAAGCTTGGTGGGCGGCCTGGCGTACGGCCTTGAAATTCCAGCCCGGGATTTCGGCGTAGAGGTTACGCTGGGCACCGGCCTCGTCGACGAAGGAGATACCCACCTTCACCTTGAGCTGCTCGCCTGCCTTCATGGGGCCGAAGCTGAAGAAGCCGCGGTGGAAGGTGTCTTCTTTAAAAGTGAAGGGCTTTGAGAAGACGGCGTAGAAGGAGGCATAGCGGTTCTGTGCCCAGCCGCGCACGTGGCGGGTGCCGCTGACGGCCGTGTCGCCATGCAGATGGAAAGAACCTTCCAAGAGGCGGCGGTAGCTGATGGAAGAGCGCAGGTCAATGAGCAAGCCGGCCGTTTCGGCCTTGGGGAAGGTGTATTGCTGGAAACCGGCGTGCTTCGAAGCCGTTAACTCGGCCTTTATCCCGTAATCGGAAAGCTTCACCTCGTAATAGCCCGGCTTGGCCACCTCGTCCTGGTGCGAGAAGTGGGAGCCGTAGCTCTCGAAACGATCGCGACCGTTAGGAGCCACCTTCTTGGGTTCCGTACCGGTATAAGGCAGGAAAAGGAAGTCGCCGTAATCGCCGATGCCCGTCCCGGAAAGGTGGGTCTGGCTGAAGCCCAGCAGGCTCTTGTCTTCATAGTAATAGCCGCTGCAGGCATCCCAGTCGGCCAAACGCGTGTCGGGGCTGAGTTGCACCAGCCCGTGAGGCACGACGGCACCCGGATAGGTATGTCCATGGCCGCCCGTACCAATGAAAGGGTTCACGTAATCTGTCAGGGATTTCTCCCCGGAAGAGCAGGCGGCCAGCAAGGGTAAAGCAATGGCCGCAAACAAATAGCTTCTTTTCATTTTTTTGCTTTGTTTTTTGGTTTGGCAAAGGTAGTTAATTATGAACGTCGTAACTCATAATTTATCTCTACCTTTGCCCATTCAATCCGTTAATATTTTATTGTATGGCTATATACTTAAACGATGTGTCAAGGACCTTCGGCGAATACCTGCTCATCCCAGGCTTGACCACCCACATGTGCATCCCTTCCAACATCTCGTTGCGCACCCCCTTGGTGAAATTCAAAAAAGGCGAACAGGCGCCTATTCGTTTGAACATTCCCTTTGTCTCGGCCATCATGCAGTCCGTTTCGGGACCTGACTTGGCTATCGAGCTGGCACGCAACGGAGGCATTTCCTTCATCTTCGGCTCCCAATCCATAGAATCGCAGGCCGAGATGGTACGCAAGGTGAAGAAATTTAAGGCCGGCTTCGTGGTGAGCGATTCCAACCTCACCCCCGAGCACCGCTTGGACGACGTGGCCAGACTCATCCAAACGACCGGGCATTCCACCATAGGCATCACCGACGACGGCACGCCAAACGGCCGCTTGCTCGGCTTGGTCACCAGCCGCGACTTCCGCTTGGAAAAGGACGACCTTAACACCAAGGTGAAGTATTTCATGACGCCTTTCGACAAACTCATTGTCGGCGAACTCGGCATCTCCCTCAACGAGGCCAACCAGCTGATATGGGAGCATAAACTCAACACCTTGCCCATCATTGACGAGAACGACCACCTGGCCTATTTCGTTTTTCGTAAAGACTACGACAGCCACCGCGACAATCCCTACGAGCTGTCCGGCCCGGACAAGAGCCTGCTGGTAGGGGCCGGCATCAACACCCGCGATTATGCCGAACGTGTGCCCGCCCTGATAGAAGCGGGAGCCGACGTGCTCTGCATAGACTCCTCCGACGGCTACTCGGAATGGCAACGCGACACGCTCATCTGGATAAGGGAACATTACGGCGACAAAGTCAAGGTGGGCGCCGGCAACGTGGTCGACGGGGACGGCTTCGATTACTTAGTCAATGCCGGAGCCGACTTCGTGAAAGTGGGTATTGGCGGAGGCTCCATCTGCATCACCCGCGAACAAAAAGGCATAGGACGCGGACAGGCTACCGCCTTGATAGACGTGGCCGCCGCAAGAGCCAGGCACGAGAAGGAAACCGGCATCTACGTCCCCATCTGCAGCGACGGCGGATTAGTGCACGACTACCACATGGTGCTGGCTTTGGCCATGGGCGCCGATTTCCTGATGATGGGACGCTACTTTGCCCGCTTCGACGAATCGCCTACCAAGAAGCTGCGTGTAGGCAACAATTATGTGAAGGAATATTGGGGCGAAGGCTCCAACCGTGCACAGAACTGGCAACGCTACGATTTGGGCGGCAGCGAATCGCTGAAGTTCGAGGAAGGCGTCGACAGCTATGTCCCCTATGCCGGCAAGATGAAAGACAACTTGGCCGTCACCCTCGGGAAAGTCCGGGCGACCATGTGTTCTTGCGGCGCCGTCAACATAGAAGAATTGCAGAAACATGCCAAAATCACCTTGGTATCCTCCACCAGTATCGTCGAAGGAGGCGCCCACGACGTGATTTTGAAAGAACATTCTTAGTATGAAGTCCCATCTGCCTGTTATAATAATGTGTTGCGCTGTACTTTTGGGGGGCGCGGCATCGGCCCAGCGGCTCATCCGCATCTCCACTTCGGAAACGGAGCTGCTCTTTAGCGTCGCCTCCAATGGCCGCCTCTACCAATCCTACTTCGGCCGGCGGCTGCTGAACGAAGCCGACACGACCCGCTTCCTTCCCGCCCCCGCTCATAATAACGGGCAGGAAGCCTATCCCGGATCGGGAGGGGAAAGCTATTACGAACCGGCCTTAGCCATTACCCATGCCGATGGTAACATGACGACCGTCCTCAGCTTTGTTTCTTCGGAAACGAAGCAACTGAATGCCGATGCCAAGGAGACTATCATCCACCTTCGGGACAAAGTCTACCCCATTGACGTCAACCTTCATTACGTCAGCTATGAGGCGGAGAACGTCATCAAATGTTGGAGTGAAATCCGGCACGAAGAGAAGAAACCCGTCACCTTGTGGCGCTATGCTTCTGCCATGCTCTACCTGCATAGTCCCCACTATTTTCTGACCGAGTTTAGCGGCGAATGGGCCAAGGAAATGACCCCGAGTACCCAGCAATTGCAGTTTGGAAAGAAAGTCATTGACACCAAACTCGGCACGCGCGCCGGCATGGAAGTGTCGCCTTTCTTTGAACTCGGCCTCGACAGTAAGCCGGCCGAAAACCAGGGGGACGTGCTGCTCGGCACTATCGGCTGGACAGGCAACTTCCGCTTCACCTTCGAAGTGGACGCCCAGGGCATTCTGCGCGTCTTGCCCGGCATCAACCCTTATGCCTCGGCCTACGAACTCAAGCCCGGCGAGGTATTCACTACCCCGGAGTTCATCTTCACGCTCAGCCATGAGGGTATAGGCAAGGCCAGCCGCGATTTGCACGACTGGGCACGTAATTACCAGCTCAAAGATGGCCTTGGCGACCGCTTCACCCTGTTGAACAATTGGGAATCTACCTATTTTAATTTCGATGAAGCCAAACTCGAACATCTCATGAAAGATGCCAAGACTTTGGGCGTTGACATGTTTCTGCTTGACGACGGCTGGTTCGGCAACAAATATCCCCGCGACAACGACCATGCCGGATTGGGCGACTGGGAAGCCAACCGGAACAAGCTGCCGCACGGCATCCCTCGCCTGGTGCAGGCCGCACGCACGGAAGGTGTCAAGTTCGGGATATGGATAGAGCCGGAAATGGTCAATCCCCGGAGTGAACTCTTCGAGAAGCATCCCGACTGGGTTATCAAACAGCCCAACCGCGAGACCTATTACTTCCGTAATCAACTGGTGCTGGATTTGTGTAACCCCAAAGTGCAGGATTATGTGTTCGGCGTTATAGATAAACTGATGAGCGAAAATCCCGGCATCGCCTATTTTAAATGGGATTGCAACAGCCCGATTACCAATATCTATTCCCCTTACCTGAAGGAAAAGCAGAACCAGCTTTACATTGATTATGTACGTGGCTTGTATAAGGTGCTTCAACGCGTGAAGGAGAAATACCCCAACCTGCCGATGATGCTCTGCTCCGGTGGTGGCGCACGCTGCGACTACGAGGCTCTGAAGTATTTCACGGAATTCTGGTGCAGCGACAATACCGATCCGGTGGAGCGCCTTTACATCCAATGGGGATTCTCCCAATTCTTGCCGACCAAAGCCATGGCCGCCCACGTGACCAGTTGGAATCCCCACACCAGCATTAAGTTCCGCACCGACGTGGCTATGATGTGCAAACTCGGCTTCGACATTAACGTTGACGAACTCAAACCGGAAGAGCTGGCTTACTGCCAAGAAGCCGTGGCCAATTACAAACGTTTGAAGGACCTTATCTTCAACGGTGATTTCTACCGTCTTGTTTCTCCCTTTGAGACCAACCACGCGGCAGTGGCGCATGTTTCAAAAGACAAGAAGAAAGCCCTGCTTTATGTCTATGACATCCATCCCCGCTATGCGGAACCACTTTTCCCCGTAAAGATGCAAGGCTTGGATGCGAGGAAGAATTATAAGGTGGAGGAAATCAACCGCATGCCGGGGAACGACTTACGTTCATCTAAGGCTCCGACCAGCCTGCAAGTCTATTCGGGTGATTACCTGATGAAGGTTGGCTTGCCGCTCTTTACGACCCGTCCGACCAGCAGTCGCATCATGGAAATCACCGAAGAATAAGAAAAAGCAGTGGCAAGGCTTGCAGGTTTGGAAAATCTACCTATCTTTGCACCCGTCAAACAAAAAGACAGGGTGCCATAGCTCAGTTGGTAGAGCAAAGGACTGAAAATCCTTGTGTCACTGGTTCGATTCCCGTTGGCACCACTTGAAAAGGCAGTTACAAATAAAGTAACTGCCTTTTTTCATGCCATTTCCTCACCATTTCGTCAAAAAGATGAGCTATCCTTATCAAAGAACCGTCCGTCCACCCCCCATAGTTAAACCGACAGTTAAACCAAGAGTTTCAATTTTGAACTATAAATCAGGCGGCAACCATGAAGAACTCGGTGCCGTGGTGGGTATGCTTGCTTTGGAAGCCATACTGGCCGAAACTCCGCGCCCGCGTGGGCGTTCCGGAATAAGCGGCAGTCCGTAATATTGGGCAACCAAACGATAAGCTCCGGCGTAAAAGCCTTCTTCCATACGGTTCCATAATAAGGTAAATACCATTGTCTGTTTTTTCATCTTTTGTCCTTTTATGTTCTTATGATGTGGACAAAGATAAATTTCGGATTTGACATTTGTAGCAGGAGGGTGGATTTTTCCCGCAAAAAAGAGGGGCGGCTTAGGCCCCAAACGGAGGGTTCCATAGTTTTTTTCTGTTTCGTCACCAGCCATAAACAAGTGTTTCACAGCGTGATGCATGTGACAAAGGCTTTCGTCACCGGCCTGTTCCGGACAGCTTTGGCCGCCGTCCTTCCCGGCCTCAAAAAGCAGGGAGTTTGTGCGAAAACATGGAACTTTTAGCGACCAAAAGTCCTATATTTTTCCGAAAACATGGAACTTATTTTTGAAGGCTTCGGACTTTTGTGAAACCATGAAACGTCCCGTCGCCGCAAGACGTTGAGATTTCGCCGCGGGACGTTGAGATTTCACCGCGGGACATTGTCTTATCGTCGGCTTTTTCAATCATCGGTGGCCGCTTGCATCGGAGGCCGGAAGCAAGAGCGGTGACGGAACCCTCTATCATACTTAAACAACTGAATATGAATACGTATGACGAAGTGATACAAGCATGAAAAAACTTTTTTTGTCCACGGCTGCTTCCTTTCATCAAGCAAAACCCGGGAGCTTGCGCTCCATGATCCTTGCGCAGGATGCAACGCAACATTGTAAACGAATTTAAGGCATTGTCTGCATCAACCGAATCTTTGGCTGATCTGATGGTAACGCTCCCTGAAATGGTTTGGCAGTTTGCATCTGAAAATGGAGATATGGATGAACAATTTGGAGCATTTTAAAACACGTTGCAAGGAATGCGTTACGAACTCTCGATACAGCGGCTATGGATTTGAAGATACGATGAGTGACCTCTATGGCGAATATTACGAAGAATAAGTTAAATGTGAAGTTTAATCCCACAAAATCAATACCTCCATATTCTTTCGGCAACATGTTGATGATTTGTCTGAATACCGGCTGACCGACTAAATGCTTTGTGCTATCTTTGCCCATGTCCTTACTTTTTGGTCGCAAACAAAGATAGGACTTGCGGACGGTTTACCCTCGGGTGGCCGCCCGCTATTTTTACCCCTCATCTCTCGGCTGCCCCAATTTTAGTCGATCAGTAGTGATTTTGGGCTTCTAAATCAGCTATGCGCTTCAAAGTCCCTGCCTCAGCCAAGCTATATGCCAATCGTTTCATATTTGCAAAGGTGCAAAATTTCGTCGATTAAAAGAGGCTGTTTGAGCGGCAAGTGCAAAATTTTATCGATTAAAACGCCCCAAGTGCAAAATTTTGTCGATTATAAGGATTCAACTGAAAGGCACGGAGTGACTTTGCGCCGACAAAGAACCGTTTCGGGGAGGTTACGGAGTCACTTCAAGAAGTCTTGAAGCAAGTAAGGGACAAAAAATTTTATTCCGTCTTCAATGCCACGACGGGGTTAAGCCTTAAGGCGCGGAAGGTTTGCAGACTGACAGCTAAAGTCGAGACTAACATTACCGACAAACCGGCAAGCACGAATATCCACCAATGAAGAGGAGTCTTTCGGGCAAAGTTCTCCAACCAAACCTTGAAGGCCCACCAAGCGGGCGGTATCGCGACTATAAAGGCTATGCAAATCCATACGGCAATCCGTCCGTTTAACAAGCAAAGTATGTTGGTTGCGCTTGCTCCGTTAACTTTCCTTATACCTATTTCCTTCGTCTTCCGCTTGATGAGGAAGGCCATAATTATGACGAGGCCGAGATTAGCAACAATGAGACTTAGGAGGGCGAAAAAATTCACCAATGATTTTGCCATCCGTTCATTGTGGTAGACATTGGCATATACATCGCTGAGGAAAGAATAATCGGCATGGATATTGGGGATGACCGTATGCCACGCTTGCTTGAATGCAGCAACGCCTTGTTCCTTATTCCCTTTGAAACGCACGAATAAGCAATGTTGGAAATACTTTCGAACCATAAGTACCAAGGGAATATTTTCTTCGTAGGCGCTTGTATAATTGAAGTCGTCGCCAAGCACGCCGACAATTGTTCCCTTGTCAATATATGCCACGCCGCTGCCCCGGGATAGTATGAGGCGTTTGCCGATAGTTTCCTCCGGCCGGGTAAAACCGAGCGTATGCATCGCCCTTGAGTTGATGATATACGTTTCAGACAACCCGCTGGGCGCATAGTCGTTGTCCCAATAATCCAAAAGCATCGCCTTTTCATCCGCCCTCGTCCGCGAAACATTGCTGAATGGATATCCGGCGGCAAGATGCAAGTCAAAGAAAGGGATAAAGTCATTGCCCACTGCGAGTACCTGCATAAACTGCACATTTTCCTGCGCCTGCCCTTCGCATCGAAAAAGCGCTCCGTCGCGGATAGCTTTGCCCGGCAATTGCATTGCTGAAGTTACCGATGCAACCTCGGCATGCTTCAGCAATTCTTCTTTTAAAAGTCCGTATTTCGTCTGCGCTTCTTCCGGAAGTGCGTTTATCACAAGGATGTCTTTCCCGCCTATCTGTGTGCCGGAAACCAATCGCATCTGCCTTGTTATGCCAATTGCCATAATCGCAATGAACATCACCATGGCATATTGCAAGATAAACATATAGCGAACCCCCGAAATGGAAAAGTGAGGCGGCTTCAAGTCTCCTGCCTGATTAAAGAAGATGGTACGCGATATTTTTGCGACAACCGACAATAAGGATACACCAACAATGATAAGCAGAAAGATGCCTGAAA
>JAISGW010000046.1 GCA_031262895.1 Tannerella sp.
GGGGCCTTTCCTCGAATTGGAGAGTGACTCGCCCGCCGCCCTGCTTCAGCCCGGCGAAACGCTGGAACACCTGCACGACGTTTACCATTTCCTTGGCGACGCCGAAAGCCTCTCCGCCGTCACGCGACCGCTTTTCGGCCATTCCATCAAGGCCTTGGAAGAAATGATGTATATTTGCCCGACCAATTAAACGCAAGAAATGATAAATCGTGAACTGATAGACCCGCAAAGTATCGTCGTAGTGGGTGGAAGCAACAATATCCACAAACCCGGCGGACGTACCGTGCGTAACCTGCTTGACGGCAAATATGCCGGAGAACTCTGCGTCGTAAATGCAAAAGAGACGGAAGTGCAGGGGCTGAAGTCGTACCATGACGTGCGTGACATCCCTGAAACCGAGCTGGCCATTATCTCCATACCGGGTTCTTCCTGTCCCGACGTCATGGAGGTGCTGGCCAAGGAAAAGAAGGTGAAAGCCTTCATCGTCATATCGGCCGGCTTCGGCGAGGAATCGGCCGCGGGCGCCGCCTTGGAAAAGCGTATGCTTGACATTGTCAATGAGAACGGCGCTGCCCTGATAGGGCCGAACTGCATCGGCTTGATGAATATCCATTATCACGGCGTGTTCAGTCAACCCGTTCCCGAATTTCATCCCGAAGGGGCCGACTTCATCTCCAGTTCGGGCGGCACGGCGCTGTTTATCATCGAGTCGGCCCTGCAGAAAGGCTTGCGCTTCTCCTCTGTCTGGTCGGTGGGCAATTCCACCCAAATCGGCGTGGAAGAGGTGCTGGAATATATGGACAGGAATTTTGACCCCGTGCTGGATTCCAAAATCAAGATGCTTTATATCGAAAGCATCCGCGAACCGGACAAGCTGCTTTTCCATGCCTCCTCGCTCATCCGCAAGGGATGCCGCATTGCCGCTATCAAAGCGGGCAGCACCGATTCGGGCAAAAGGGCAGCCTCTTCGCACACCGGCGCCATGGCCAGTTCCGACTCGGCCGTGGAGGCCCTTTTCCGTAAGGCCGGCATCGTGCGTTGCTTCGGGCGTGAGGAACTGACCACCGTGGCAAGCATTTTCACGTTGAAGGAAGTCCACGGGCGGAATTGCGCTATCGTGACCCATGCCGGCGGGCCGGCCGTCATGTTGGCCGACGCCTTGCAGAAAGGACATCTTAACGTGCCCGACCTTTCCGGCCCCGTCGCTGACGAGTTGAAGTCGAAGCTCTATCCCGGTGCGGCCGTGGGCAATCCCATCGACATTATCGGCACCGGGACTCCCGAGCATCTGGCCACGGCTATTGATTACTGCGAAAGCCGCTTCAAGCAAATTGACCTGATGATGGTCATTTTCGGCAGTCCCGGCTTAGTCAAGCTCTACGACGCCTACGAGGTGCTGCACAAGAAGATGCAGGAATGTTCCAAGCCCATCTTCCCCGTCCTGCCATCCATCGTGACGGCCGGGCCGGAAGTGAAGAGTTTCATTAAGAAAGGGCATGTGAACTTTTCCGACGAGGTCACACTGGGTACCGCCCTTTCGCGGGTGCTGAACACGCCCAAGCCGGCCAGCACGGAGGTGCAGTTGTACGGTCTCGACGTGCCGGCCATCCGCCGCTTAGTGGAAAGCCTGCCCGACGGCTATCTCGAACCGGAAAATGTGCGCCTGCTGCTCCAGGCCGCCAACATCCCCATTGTGGAAGAGCTGGTGACAACCGACAAGGCCTCCCTGGCTGCCTTTGCCAGGAAGGTGAACTATCCGGTGGCGCTGAAAGTGGTAGGCCCCGTGCATAAGAGCGACATCGGCGGTGTGGCGCTCGACATCCATAGCGAAGAACATCTTTTCTTCGAATACGACCGGATGATGAAGCTGCCCGGCGTCACGGCTGTCATGCTGCAGCCTATGCTCAAGGGTCAGGAACTTTTTCTTGGCGCTAAATACGAAGACCGTTTTGGACACATTGTCCTTTGCGGCCTGGGAGGCATCTTCGTGGAAGTGCTCAAAGACGTCTCCTACGGCCTGGCACCCCTTTCTTACGAGGAAACCTTTTCCATGATACGCTCCCTGCGCGGTTATCTCATCATCAAAGGTACCCGCGGGCAAAAGGGTATCGACGAGCAGCAGTATGCCGACATCATTGTCCGTCTCTCTACCCTGTTGCGCATCTCCCCGGAAATAAAGGAAATGGACATCAACCCCATCGTGGCTACCCAACGCGGCCTCTTTGCCGTTGACGCCCGGATACGAATCGAACAAGACAAGAATTTTAAAACAACACAATGATGACGAACGCGAAGAAAGAACCCCAGCCTTACGACGAGGATGCCTCCGTAAAATATATTCAGGACTTCCTCCCCCAGGAATTGAAAGGACGTTTCAGCAACGACGACCTCCTATACCTTTTGGATTTGGTCGACAACTTCTACGAAACCAAAGGCGACAAGGACTTTACGGACGAGGAATACGAGGCCCTTGACAAGGAGCTGCTGGACTACATGGTCAAAAACGCCCGGGAAGACGGCGTCGGCGAATATACCGAAGATGAAATCGTGGTGCTTGAAGGCGAAGTGGAATACTGCGAATCTATCGGTTATGACGAATAGGCCCTCTTCTTTCAGGCATATCCTTTTTCTAAACGCCGCCATGCTTTTTTGCATGGCGGTCTTGTTTTCAGGCTGCGGCTCCCGGCGGACTGCGGTAAACGGCCACGGCGACCTGGTCGGTTCCGTGTTGGGCGGCAAAGCCGGCAAGCGTATCGCCAAGCAGATGGACGCCCAAAGGCTAAGCTTGGCCGCAGCCCTGCCGCAAATCCCCGTAGCAACGGAAAACCGTGGGGAAGCCCTGAAGCTGAGCCTGCCGGCGGCCGCTTTCTTTGAACCCAATTCCAACGCGCTGACCGGAGAGGCGCGGCCTATCCTGCACCGATTGGCGGATTGCCTGGCCCAACGGAGCGACACTTTTATCCGCATCCTCGGCTATACCGACCATACAGGCAAGGCCGTATGGAACCTGGCCCTTTCGGAGAAGCGCGCCCAACGTATTTACGACTGCCTGCGCGATGACGGGCTGGACGCCGGACGTCTGGGTTACGAAGGGGAAGGGTTCCGCAATCCCGTGGCTGATAACGCCAGGGATTCCGGACGGCGGCTCAACCGTCGTGTGGAAATCTGGATATATGCGGGCGAGCAGATGATGCGCGAAGCCCGGAAGGGCTGGCTCAGATAGGAAGTCTTGCGGAAAGATGCCAAGGAAAATCATACACGTGGACATGGACGCTTTCTTCGCCTCGGTCGAACAGCGCGACTTCCCCGAATACCGAGGCAAGCCGATTGCCGTCGGGCGTGCGGAGGCGCGTAGCGTGGTGGCTACGGCCAGCTATGAGGCCCGCCGCTACGGCATACACTCGGCCATGCCCTCTGCCACGGCTTTGCGCAAATGTCCGCAATTGATTTTTGTCAGGCCGCGCTTCGAGGTTTATAAGGAGGTCTCGGAAGAAATCAGGGAAATCTTTCTCGATTATACCGACCTGGTCGAGCCGCTCTCCCTCGACGAAGCCTTCCTCGACGTCAGCGAAAACAAAAAGGGCCAGCCCTCGGCCGTGGCCATCGCCAGGGAAATCAAGCAACGCATTCGGGAAAAGACCGGGCTGACCGCCTCGGCCGGCGTTTACTTTAACAAGTTCCTCGCCAAAATCGCCTCTGACTATCGCAAACCCGACGGCCTGTTTGTCATTCTACCTAAAGACGCGGAAGCTT
>JAISGW010000155.1 GCA_031262895.1 Tannerella sp.
GTGACGGAGCCGTCCAGATGCGGGACGCCGCCAATTGTCTTGTACACGTCCCGCCGTTCGGGCGGAATGACGATAGGCCCTTCGGCGGCCAGTGTGTCGGTAACCATGACGAGGGCGTCTTCGGACAATTTCGCGGAATCGGCCGCTGCCGTGGGGTCGGCCTTTTTCAATTGGTCGAGGAATTTATAATAAAGCCAGTTGCGTTGTATGTCGTTGATGCGGGCTTGGCGCTGGTCAAGCTGGGCGTCGGTCAGCCGCATGCCTTCCACGAAGCAGAACTGGGTGCCGGCCGAGGCGCGGGAAGGATTGATGGCGTCAACTTCCTTCGCGTCAATCAGGGCGCCCCGCTTGTTGAAATGGTTCGGCCGGATTTCGGCCGGCACCGTATAGCCGCCGTCCCCGTCGCCATACAAGGCGCCGGGGACGCGGGCTTTACTTTGCGGGTCGCCCCCTTGCACGACAAAATCCTTGATGACCCGATGAAAAATCAGCCCGTCGTATGCGTGGCTCCGGCAAAGGCGGATGAAATTGGCCTTATGCAGGGGCGTGTCGTCGTAAAGGCGGACCGTCACATTGCCCATCGTCGTGTAAATAGTCACAAAGACCGGCTTGGCCGGGTCAAGGGGTTTGTCGGCACAGGCGCTAAGCGCCAATAGGAAAGAGAGGCAGGCCAGCAATCGTTTCATCGGGCTTCTTCTTTTCAGGGTTGAGGAGAAAGACAGGTGCCGGAAGCGGCGCGGAAGGCCATCAGGCCGGTGTGATTCAAATCAACCAACATGCTTTGCCCTTGGGGCAGATAGACCAAAGCGGCATCATTGCCGGTGTAGCGGAAGAGTTTGTGCGTTTCGCCATTGGCCACGAGGCTCCAGCTACTGTCGGCCGGCGTGTAAAGGAAGCGTACCGAAGCGGTCTCGCCTTGTTTGTGGATGGTATAGCCATCGGAAGCGGCCTGTATCGTGTAATGGCCTGAAGGTGTGTCGATGGTGCGCGTAGGAGGCAGGGCGCTGAGGGCTTTATGGCCGCTCCAGAATTCGATGGAGTTCAAAACGACAACGTCGAGGAGCGATGCTACGCCGTAGACAGGGACAATGTTGAACACAATAAAGACCAATTCATTGACCCATTTTTCTCCCACTTGCTGGTTCCATGCCAGCACTTTGTGGAAGAGAGGAAAGGAACCGATGCACGAACTCAATGACACGGACGCGGCCAAGGCGCCCACAATAGCGAGATGGAAAGTTTTCTTTTTCATTTGTCTGTTTCCTTTATGATTAAACGATGCGGCGAAGATACGTCTTATTTACAAAAAGCATACTTTATCGGCCACTTTTATTTGCAGCGTATGCGCGTGCCGGCTCCGGCTTCTGCCAAATCAGCGGCCTTGGTGATACGTACCGTTTCCACACCGGCTTCGAGGGCTTCGAATGCGTTCTTGAGCTTAGGGAGCATGCCGCCGTTAATCAGCCCTTCATCGACATAGCGTTGGAAGGATGCCTTATCTAACAGGGGAATGAGGCTGTCCTCATCATTCTCGTCGCGCAGGACGCCTTTTTTCTCGAAACAGAAGACGAGTTCAACCTTATAGGCTTCGGCCAAGGCCTTGGCGGTTTCCCCGGCGATGGTGTCGGCATTAGTGTTCAGCAACTGCCCCCGACCGTCGTGCGTAAGGGGAGCCAGGACGGGAACAATGCCTGCGTTCAAAAGACTTGCCAGGCCTTGGGCGTCAACGCGACGCACGTCGCCCACATAGCCGTAGTCCACTTCGCCGACGGGGCGTTTGTCCGAACGGATAACATCCATGTCGGCGCCGGTCAGACCCAGCGCCCTGACGCCCAAGGCTTCCAGGCCGGCCACGATGTTCTTGTTCACAAGGCCGCCGTAAACCATGGTGACCACGCGCAGCATATCCGCGTCGGTAATCCTCCGCCCGCCTACCATTTTACTTTCTATGCCTAACTGTGCGGCCAGGTGCGTGGCCGAACGCCCGCCGCCATGGACCAGCACTTTCTTGCCCGGCAGGGCGGCAAAGTCGTGCAGCAAAGTTTGAAGGCTGCCTTCTTCTTCCACAATTTTCCCCCCGACTTTTATGAGGGTCATCTTTTCCTTTTCCATAATATGGCGTCAAAAGTAGGTATAAGTTATGAATTGGACGTGGCGCTCTCTATCCCGTCGTCTGGAAAGTCTCCGAAAAAGACCTACCTTTGCGGCCGAAAATGGATAAAAGTATGGAAACACGTCCTGAGAAGGCGTCCATCCTGTTAATTTATACGGGTGGCACAATCGGCATGATAGAAAACGCGGAGACAGGCTCTTTGGAGCCTTTTGATTTCTGTCATCTGGAAGAACACGTTCCTGAATTAAAAGACTTGGGCTATACGGTTTCGGCCTGCCCTTTCGACCCGCCGGTGGATTCTTCCGACATGGGGCCGGAGGGCTGGAAGAAAATCGTGGAGCTGATAGCCGGGCATTATCACGGTTACGATGGCTTTGTCGTCCTGCACGGCACGGACACGATGGCCTATACAGCCTCTGCGTTGAGCTTCATGCTGGAAAACCTGGGCAAGCCGGTGGTATTGACCGGCTCGCAACTGCCCATAGGCGTGCTGCGTACCGACGGGAAGGAGAATCTCATCACAGCCATTGAGATTGCCGCCGCCTCCGAAGGGGGCCGTCCCTTGGTGCCGGAGGTTTGCATTTTCTTTGAGAACTCGCTGATGCGGGGCAACCGCACCCGTAAGGTGAACGCCGACAATTTCAACGCCTTTTCTTCCTATAATTATCCGCTGCTGGCTTATGCGGGAGTGCATATCCGTTACGACTTGTCGCAGGTCTACCGTCCGGCTTTGCCCAAGCCCCTGCGGCCGCATTACGAAATGGACCGGCACATCGCCTTGTTGAAACTCTTCCCCGGCATGTCCATGCAAGTCGTCCGCAGCGTGCTCGAAACGCCCGGATTGAAAGGCCTCGTTCTGGAGACCTTCGGCAGCGGCAACGCGCCGCGCGACGAAGCGCTGCTCTCCCTCCTCAAGGCGGCTACGGACCGGGGCTTAGTCGTTGTCAACATCACCCAATGCCTGGGAGGTTGCGTGGAAATGCAACGCTATGAAACGGGCAAGCGGCTCCTTGAAGCGGGCGTCATTAGCGGCTACGACAGCACGACCGAGAGCGCGGTGGCCAAACTCATGTTCCTTTTCGGACAGGGCATGAGCGCGGCTGAAGTGAAAGATTACATGAACTGTTCGCTGATTGGCGAAGTAACGATTCCCGCCCAATGAGCCGCACCTTAACCTTCCTTAGCTTGGCCAGTGGCAGCAGCGGCAATTGCTATTATCTCGGCTTGCCCGATTTCGGCCTTTTGATAGACGCGGGCATAGGCATACGCACCATCAAAAAAGTGCTGCGCGACAACCAAATCGATTTTGAGAAAATACAAGCTCTGTTAGTCACCCACGACCATGCCGACCACATCAAAACGGTGGGTTGTCTGGGCGAGAAATACCATATCCCCGTTTATACTACCGAGGCCGTCCACCAAGGCATTGCTTCCAGCCGTTACGTGGAGGAAACTTTGGGCGCTTCGCGGCGGGTTATAGAGAAAGAGGTGCCCTTCCTTATCGGCGAATTCCGCATCACGGCCTTCGAGGTGCCGCACGACAGTACCGACAATGTGGGCTATTTCATAGAAGCCGGCCCTCATGCCTTCACCTTTGCCACCGACGTGGGGCATATCACCGAAACGGTGGGTCGCTACATTTGCCGCGCCAATCATCTGATACTGGAAGCGAATTACGACAAGGACATGTTGCGCGACGGCGTGTACCCGCCTTTTCTGAAAGAGCGCGTCGCCAGTCCCACCGGCCATTTGAGTAACCAGGAATGCGCGGATTTTCTGGCGACGCATTACCAACCGCAATTGAAAGACATCTGGCTCTGCCATCTCAGCCGCGACAACAACCACCCCGAACTGGCCCGCAAGACGATAGACGACCGCCTTTTCCAAGAAGGCATCCGCGTAGGGAAAGACGTTCATCTTTCCGCCCTGAAACGTTCCAATCCCTCCGAACGTTTCGACTTCGAATGGTAATTTATTCTTGAGGATGCGACTGCGTCTGCTTTTGAAGCAGAGGCTGGTTGGCAAGGCGTATGTCCAAATCCCGGACATAGGCCTGAAGGAATTTGGTATTGTTGTCGGCCTCTCCCGCGTGTTGCCGGAAGAGCCGGGCGGCCTCTTTCGCCTTGTCTAAAGCTTCTTGGAAATGGCCTTCCATTTCGTAAGCCAGCGCCAGGTTGGCGGCGGTTTTCGCCTTTGTCTTCCAAGCGGAGGTTCTGTCGTAGATGTTCTTCCAATACGAGGCGGCCTCGTCCCATTTCTTGGCGGCAGCGGCAGCGCCGGCCAGTTGCCAGGTAGTGCTCACTCCCGTGTAATACATCCGCTGGGCCTTTTCCCAATGCGGCACGAAGGCCACGTATAGCTTTCGGCCGATATAGTCGCCCGCCATGTCGGCCGCTTTGGTGCACGAGGGCAGGGCGACGTTGGCCTCTTCGGGCGAGTAGCTCCAGCCGGAAATGAAGAGGCTGTCGTTGACGAGTACGGTAGTGGCCTGCTGTTGTTGGGGGAGGTAACTGCGCGCCATGCCGGTGATGTTGACCCGGATGTCACCGGTGTAATAGCCCCCTTCGGCGCCGCTTATGTCGCGTTTGACGTCGAAGAGCAGGCGGTCAATGGAAACGACGGCGTCGGTTCCTGTCGTGCGGCAGAGTTCGCTCACCTCTTCGGGCGTGAGTTTGCCGTCGGTAAAGAAGGACTCGCTCTTCGAGCGGGTCGGGAGGCTGTAGAGGAGCACGTCGTCGAAGTAATCGGCGTCGGCAAGCTCCTTGCCTAAGGAGCGGCAGGCCTCGTAGATGGCGCTGTCGGTGGCGATGTGGCAGGTATCCTGTTCGACGTTCATGTACTTGAACCGGCAGCCCACGTCGGAAGGTTGCGGCAGAGCGTTGTCAACGACCAGCACCTTGCGCACCCCCTTCGGGAAAGTCACATCCGAAGGGGCATAAGTTTCAATTTCCAAAGAGCGGACGCCACTACAGGAAGTCAGCGCCGCCATAAATAAGAGGTACGGCAAGCACTTCATAAAGCAATCGTTTTTTATTTTTTCAAGGCGGCAATGGCTTCTTCGAGGCTGCGGATTTTGCTTTCGGCATCGGCTTGCTTCTTGCGTTCGCCTGCGATGACGGCGGCCGGAGCCTTGGCTGTGAAGTTCGCGTTCGACAGCTTTTTCTTTACCGAAGCAAGGAAGCCCTGTTGGTAAACCAGGTCGGCTTGCAATTTTTTCAGTTCTTCTTCAGGATTGACCAAGGCGCCGAGCGGGACGGCGTATTCGGTGGTGCGCACGAGGAAGGAGGCGGCCAGTCCCTCGGGCTGCGCCTGGCGGATTTCGCTTACATGCGCCGCCTTTCGGATGACGGGGTCGAGGCCCGGGTCGTGTGTGCCTTTGGCGAGCAGTTCCAGGGCTTCCTTGGGGGGAAGGTTCTTTTCCTGGCGCACGGCGCGTACGCCGGTGATGATTTCCTTGGCCACCTCAAAGGCGTCGAGGAAGGCCGCGTCGAAAGGATGGGCCGTCGGCGCAGGGGCCAGCATGATGCTCTCGGCGTCGAGGCGCGGTTCGAGCGCCTGCCAGAGTTCTTCGGTGATGAAAGGCATAAAGGGATGCAGCAGGCGGAGCAGGGCATCGAAAAATGCCGAGGCGGCCCGGTAAGTGGCCCCGTCGATGGCCTGTCCGTAATCCGGCTTGACGAGTTCGAGGAACCAGGCGGAGAACTCGTCCCAGAACAGCTTGTAGACAGCCATCAGGGCGTCGTTCAGGCGGTATTTCGTATAGCATTCCTCCATTTCGGCGACCGTCTTGTCTAATTGCATTTGAAACCACTTGACGGCCAAGGCAGCCGTTTCGGGTTGCGGGAGCTGCTCGTCCACCTGCCAACCCTTTACTAAGCGGAAGGCGTTCCAAATCTTGTTGTTGAAATTGCGGCCCTGTTCGCAGAGCGACTCGTCGAAGAGGATGTCGTTGCCGGCAGGGGCGGCCAGCATCATGCCCATGCGCACGCCGTCGGCGCCGTAGGTCTCGATGAGCTTCAGCGGGTCGGGCGAATTGCCCAAGGATTTGGACATCTTGCGGCCCAGTTTGTCGCGCACGATGCCGGTGAAGTAGACGTTCTTGAAAGGCATCTGCCCGCGGTATTCGTAACCGGCCATGATCATGCGGGCCACCCAGAAGAAGATGATGTCGGGGCCGGTCACCAAGTCGCTGGTCGGATAGTAATATTTGATTTCCTCGTTGTCGGGATGCCGGATGCCGTCGAAGAGGGAGACGGGCCAGAGCCAGGAGGAGAACCAGGTGTCGAGGCAGTCCTCGTCTTGCCTGAGGTCGTCGGCCGTAAGGGCGGGGTTCTTTTCCCGTGCCTTGGCCAAGGCCTGTTCGGCGTTTTCGGCCACCACGAAGCCGCCCTCGGGCAGATACCAGGCCGGGATGCGGTGGCCCCACCAGAGCTGGCGGCTGATGTTCCAGTCCTTGATGTTCTCCAACCAGTGACGGTAGGTGTTCTTGTATTTGGGCGGATAAAATTTGATTTCGTCGTTCATCACCGGCTCAAGGGCAATCTTGGCCAGATGTTCCATCTTGAGGAACCATTGCATGGAAAGCTTCGGCTCTATGACCACGTCGGTGCGCTCCGAGAAGCCCACCTTGTTGGTGTAGGCCTCTTCCTTTTCCATCAGGCCGGCGGCCTTGAGGTCTTCGGCAATCCGGCTGCGCACCTCGAAGCGGTCCATGCCCACGTAAAGGCCGGCGGCCTCGCTGATGGTGCCGTTGTCGTTGAAGATGTCGATGGAAGGCAGGCGGTGCTTCTCGCCCAGCATATAGTCGTTCACGTCGTGGGCGGGGGTCACCTTCAGGCAACCCGTGCCGAATTCGATGTCTACGTATTCGTCCTCAATGACAGGGATGACCCGCCCGACTAACGGGACGATGACGCGCTTGCCCTTCAGCCAGGCGTTCTTGGCATCCTTGGGGTTGATGCACATGGCCGTGTCGCCCATGATGGTCTCCGGGCGGGTGGTGGCCACCACGGCATAGCGTCCCTCGGGGTCATCGGCCAGCTTATATTTCAAGTAGTAGAGTTTGCCATGCTCTTCTTTGTAAATGACTTCTTCGTCGGAAACGGCGGTCAGCGCCTTGGGGTCCCAGTTGACCATGCGCACGCCACGGTAGATAAGCCCCTTGTTGTAAAGGTCCACGAAAACCTTGACGACGCTTTCCGAGCGGACCGCGTCCATAGTGAAGGCCGTGCGGTCCCAGTCGCAAGAGGCACCCAGCTTCTTCAATTGTTCCAGGATGATGTTGCCGTGTTCTTCCTTCCATTCCCAGGCGTGCTTGAGGAAAGCTTCGCGCGTCAGGTCTTTCTTGGCAATGCCCTGCTTGGCCAGCTTGGCCACGACCTTGGCCTCGGTGGCGATGGAGGCATGGTCGGTGCCGGGCATATAGAGCGCCTCGAAGCCTTTCATACGTTTATAGCGGATGATGCTATCCATAATGGTGGAATTTAAGGCATGGCCGAGGTGCAGTCTGCTCGTAATATTTGGCGGCGGCATGATGATTGTG
>JAISGW010000189.1 GCA_031262895.1 Tannerella sp.
GAGCTTATCATCTTAGAAAAGGAGATGCGGGCTTATGCCGACGCAGTCGTCATCATGACCGACGACGGCTCCTACGGCCGGACAGGCCTCGTCACCGACGGAGTAGAAGGCATCATCCGCAGGGAAGAAGTGGCGCGCTGCTTCACCATCGGGCCGGCCATCATGATGAAGTTCGTCGCCCTGTTGACCAAGAAATACAATATCCCCACCGTGGCTTCCCTGAACACCATCATGGTTGACGGTACAGGCATGTGCGGCGCCTGCCGCGTCAGCGTAGGCGGACAAACCAAGTTCGTTTGCGTGGACGGCCCCGAGTTCGACGCCCACCAGGTGGATTTCGACCAGCTGCTCGTCCGCCTGAAAGCTTACAATTGAAAATATAATCATCCGTACACAAGAAGATGAAAGACGAAGAAATCAGCGCCAGGCGCGCGGCGTCTTGGCGCCAGGACTTGCGCAAAAGCAAGACGAATAAGGAGCGCGCCGCACTGTCTCGGGTAAAAATGAACGAACTGGAAGCGGAATACCGCAGCCATAACCGCGAAGAGGTCAACCTCGGCCTGACACCCGAACAAGCCCGTCGGGAAGCACAGCGTTGCCTCGACTGCGCGGAACCCGGCTGTATGGACGGCTGCCCGGTAAACATACAGATTCCTACCTTTATCAAATACATCGAAGCGGGACGTTTCCTCGACGCCGCACGCACCCTGAAGGAAAGCAGCACCTTGCCGGCCGTTTGCGGTCGGGTCTGCCCGCAAGAGAAGCAATGCGAGGCGCATTGCATCCATCTGAAGATGCACAAGGAATCCGTCGCCATCGGTTATCTGGAACGTTTTGCCGCCGACTATGAACGCGCAAGCGGCCCTTTAGCCGTCCCGCCTGTGGCCGCATCCAACGGGAAGCGCGTCGCCGTGGTCGGCTCCGGGCCGGCCGGCCTTTCCTTTGCCGGCGAAATGGCCAAGCGTGGCTATGCCGTCACCGTCTTCGAGGCCTTGCATGAAATCGGCGGCGTACTCAAATACGGCATCCCTGAATTTCGTCTGCCCAACGCCATTGTCGACGCGGAAATCGGCATACTTCAACAGATGGGCGTACATTTCGTTTGCGACTGCATTATCGGCAAGACGCTCTCCTACGACGACCTGCACGCACAAGGTTTCACGGCCCTGTTCGTGGCCAGCGGCGCCGGTCTGCCCAACTTCATGAACATCCCCGGGGAGAATCTGGTAGGCGTCATGTCATCGAACGAATATCTCACCCGCGTCAATCTGATGGACGCAGCCAACCCGGAGAGTGACACGCCCGTGCAAAAAGGGAAGCGCGTTGCCGTCATCGGCGGCGGTAATACGGCCATGGATGCTGTCCGCACGGCACGGCGCCTCGGCGCCGAACGCGCCATGATAGTCTACCGCCGCAGCGAAGCCGAAATGCCTGCCCGGCAAGAAGAGGTGAAACATGCCAAAGAAGAGGGTGTAGAATTCCTCACGCTGCATAATCCTGTCGCTTATATCGGCGATGAACAGGGGCACGTACGGCAAATGAAACTCCAACAGATGCGGCTCGGCGACCCCGACGCCTCTGGACGACGGCGCCCGGAACCCATAGAAGGAGCCATTGACACTGTCGACGTAGACGAAGTCATCGTCAGCGTCGGCGTTTCGCCCAATCCCTTGATACCTCATACCTTTAAAGGCCTGGAGATAAGTAAACGAGGCACCATCGTGGTGGACGAATCCACCCTGCGTTCTTCCCTGCCCGACCTGTTTGCCGGTGGCGACATCGTGCGGGGCGGCGCTACTGTCATACTGGCCATGGGCGACGGGCGCAAAGCGGCCGCCTCCATGGACAAAATGTTGCGCAATTTAAAATGAAAGTGCTCCTCATTTGTATCTTCCTTGCCTTGACAGCAGGAAGCATCCAAGGCCAAAGTTACCTCGCCCTGATAGATAGCAGCTACGTCTATGCGGACCGGGGCGAACTCCTCGCTGCCGAAGTCAGCCTGCGCGAAGCCCTGCGCAAGGAACCGGGCAATCCGAACAACTATGCGCTGCTGACCAATCTCGGAACCATCCTGCGCCGGGAAGGAAAAAAACAAGAGGCCCTCGAAGCCTATACCGCCGCCTTGGGACGCTTCCCCAACAGCAAAGTCATCCTTTCCAACCGCGCTTCCCTCTATCTGGACATGGGAGAACCCGATAAGGCCATTGCCGATTACAGCATCCTGCTGATTAGTCACCCCGACGACCAGGAGGCCCTTTATAGCCGCGGGCTGGTTTATATACAGAAAAAGAACTTTCTCGCCGCCGGGCAGGACTTCGACCAGATGCTGAAACTCAACCCCACTTCCTTCTACGGGCGCCTCGGCCACGCCGTACTTGACAAGATGGAAGGCAATTACGACGAAAGTGAACGCATATACAATTATCTCATTGATAAAATGCCCCGCGAATGGCAACTCTACGAAAGCCGCGCCGACTTGTATTTCCGCATGGGAAAGAATGCCCGCGCCATGGCCGACGTCGACAAGCTCTTCGCCGAAACCACGCCCGACGCCGCCTTGTACGTCTTGCGGGGGAAAATCAAAATTGCCCTGTACGAACGGGAGTCCGCCGCCAAGGATTTTCAAAAAGCCAAGGAAATGGGTTACGACCCGATAGCCATCGAAGAATTGATGAAGCTGACTTGGAAGAAAGACCTGTGACAAACGGCATTCCCCACGGGACGAAAAGCAGGCTTTGCATATTCGTCACAAAAAACGGGCTTTTATATCCCTAAGTCATTTCATTACAAATTTTAATCGCACCTTTGTGCGACAAAATAATACACAGCGTACTACTTGGGCAATTTATATATAAGGTGGGAGGAAAAGACAGTGGTTTTCCCCTTCCACCTTTATACTAATCCCTGCCCCTCAATCCCTAATCCCTGTTTCCCCATCTTCACCCGACTTGACGGGAGAAAATTGTACGATTCGTCGTATGGATTTGTACGATTTGTCATCTTGTGGCCAATTCAAGCAGCGTACTTTTGCGGCAGGGAAAACCGAAAGAATAATGAAAATGGATACGTGCAAGCTTATACGGGCCGGTATAAGCCGACCTGAAAAGAAAAGGGTTGGCGGCAAGCGCAAGAGAAGGGGGCTACATGGCAATTGGCTGTTTATCTCCGCCTTGAGCTTAACAATGTCCGCATGTCTGTCCCAAGAAGCGCCGGGAGAAGAGGGGCTTGTAGACGAGGCGAAATCGCCCATTTCCTTCCATTCTTCTACCTTCAAGGCCGCAAGCAAAACGCCCGTCATTGATGGCAACAATATCAACACCTTCAAGGTCTGCGCCAATTTGCCCGAGCCTTCAAAGACGGCCGTCATGCAAACCATACAGGGCAAACACGGGTTCAATTACTTTGAAGACATTGGCGTACTGCGTGACCAAGACCTCTGGGAATATACTCCCAACGTCTACTGGCCGAATAAGACCGACCTGCTCAGCATCTATGCTTACGCGCCGGCCGGTTCGGTCAATGTCCTCGGCTTTCGTTCCGACATGAACGCCGCATCCCCCACCGACAATGCCGTGGTGGATTACCAAGTCCCCAGCAAGCCGGGTTCGGAGACCATGGAAGAGGAGGGCGGCAAGGAGCCGGAAGACTTCCTGATCGCCGTCGCCCGCCGCGCCCAGGAAGACAACCGGCCGGTGCAACTATACTTTCGCCATGCCCTCGCCATGGTCGCCTTTGCGGCGCGCAACGTCACCGATAACATCTATGTCACGATAGAAAAGGTGCAACTTATCCATTTGAATACCCATTCTTCCCTTGACATAACGCAAAACTTCAATCGCGACAGCATCTACTGGGCACCTGCCGACGAACTTGCAGACTACTGCCTCGGCATGCCCCTGCAAGACGACGGCAGCTATGCCCTTAGCCTGTTGCCGGAGGGGGAGCAAGCTCCTTATGTTCCCCTGACTGCCCCTTCAGAGCAAATGCCCGTCATGCCGCAAGGGCTTAAAGTCGGGAATACCAAAGCCTATATCCTCAAGCAAGGGGAAAAGGAACCTGAGGAACCTGGCATATTGGTCACTTACCATGCCAGCTCGCCTCAACAATTGATTGCCCCGCCGGGCACCCGGGCCTACTACCCCTTCCCCGCCCTATACAAGGCGCCGAATTATGGCGGAGAGCCGGATGCTTCGGGCAAAGCGAACGACGCCTTCGCCTTGCAGATGGGTAAAAGCTACCTTTTCACCTTCGAGTTCAGCGGCTCCGGCGCCCCGCGTATCAACTTCAGCAGCGTTCCTATTTCAATGTAGGAAGCTTTCACTCCGCGCCGTCAAACAATAAACCTTATATTTGCGCGACACAAAAATGCGCAAACCAATATGAAACTGTTCTTGATTGACGCTTACGCGATGATTTATCGCGCCTACTATGCCTTGATACGCAACCCACGCATCAACTCCAAAGGGGAAAACACCTCAGCCGTTTTCGGCTTTGTGAACAGCCTGGAAGACGCGCTCCGCAAAGAGCAACCTTCTCACCTGGCCGTGGCCTTCGACCCGCAAGGCCCCACCTTCCGGCACGAAGCCTACGAAAAATACAAGGCGCAACGCGAAGAAACGCCGGAAGATATCCGGAAGTCCGTGCCACGCATCAAGGACATTATCCGCGCTTACCACATCCCCCTGCTCGAAGTGCCCGGCTACGAGGCCGACGACGTCATCGCCACGGCCGCCAAACAGGCTGCAGCAGAGGGCTTCGACGTTTATATGATGACTCCCGACAAGGATTACGGCCAACTGGTCGGCCCGCATACTTTCATTTACCGACCGCGCCATGGCGGCGGTTACGAAACCATGGGCGTGCCCGAAGTGCTGGCTAAGCATGACATCAGCGAGGTAGGCCAGGTCATCGACC